>CAYUZM010000110.1:0-9319 GCA_964449665.1 uncultured Solibacteraceae bacterium | reverse complement strand
GGGGCCGTTTTCGTTGCGGGGGTGGTCGTTGGTGACGGGGGTGCCGGGGCGCGCCGGTTCGTTGGTGTCGCCGTGGAGATGGGCCTGGTGGGGGGGAACGGGGGCGCCCGGGGCGCGGTGCCAGGGGCCGTTGCCGATGCGGTGGCGGGCGTTCACGGCGGGCTTGCCGCCTTCGGCTGAGGTGCTCAGGTAGGCGCGCCAGGTGCGGTCACCCGCCCCGGCGGCGGCCGCGAGCTTCTGGCAATGCGCGTCGGCCCCGGCCAGGCCGCCGAGGTTGGCGCCGTTGCCGACGCCCTCGCTGGTGATGAAAAAGGTCATCGGCGCGCGGGCCTGCTTTTGCTGCTGCCCGAACATGACCGCAACGCTGAGTGTGAGGAGGAGTAGTTTCATGGGAAGGTTCCTTCGGTAGAGCCTACTACGTTTTGGGGCTTCGAGGGGGATGTATCTTCCTAGAACCCGCTCGCCTCCCGAACCTGCGCGAGCCTAACGTTAAAGTTGGCACACGACGCCCTTCATCTGTTGAAGAAGCACTGCCGCGCGAACTGGCGACAGTGACGGCAGGTGCGGGTGCGCACTATCGTCACCGGCGAGTATAAGCGTGTAGAGTTGCTCGAACGTTTCGCCGTCTGCGCCCCACCATGGCTTCAACTTAGAGCCCCAACGACGCTCGCAGGGCCGTATTCACCTCGTCCATCGCCGAGAACTCTCCGATGACGGAGTCTATTTCCGAGTGATGAATCGTGGCGAGATTGTCGGCCATGATCACCGAATTCATCAATAACCCTGATGCGATGGCAGTTCCGGATTCAACTTGCACAACGACGCGGCCGGGGCGTCCGGCCCGAGCCATGTTGCTTGTGATCATTGCCACAATCGTTTGCGGCAATCCCGAATCCAATTGGTCTGCCTGGACAACCAGCGCCGGCCGCCGCTTCGACGTTCGCAGGTTCGAATCGGGGAACAACACGAGGACGACGTCACCGCGGCGGCAGCTCATCGTAGACAGCCATCTCGGGGCGATCCCAATCCTCGGCAAATGCGGATAACCGTTGTCTCAGCCCGGCCGCTTGCCGCTCGTCGATCCCGCGTTCGCGAAGATCCACGCCGGTCTGGCGATGCAACGTCACGACGACGTGCGAACCCTCGGCGGCTGGCAACGGCTCCAACAATTCGATCTTACCGTTGCGGTAAATTCCTTCAACGGACTTCATCATGCAATCACAGTATCGCGCGATACAGGCCGGATCGCACCCCCTAGAACCCGCTCGACTTCACGCGGAAGCTCTCCACCCATTTCTTGCCCGGTTCCACCATCTGCAGCAGCGCGGCGAACTTGCCGTCGTGGGCGAGGTTGAACTGGTTCGTCACGCCCGTCATCGGTTCAAAGCAGATGAACTCCCGGCCCGAGGGCGCGTAGATCACGCTCACGGTGTACTTCGGCCCATACTCGACGGTGACGCGCTTACCGCCGCCTTCCACCCAGAACGGCGTCCAGCCACTAGCGTCTTTGGCCAGGCCCGTGAACACGTCGTCCAACTGCGTTCCGGCGAGCGAGACGGGGTCGGCCGCCGCCACCGGCTTGGTTTCGCCCGTCGGTGTCAGCTTGGGCCCGAGCACCACATGATCGCGCGCGGCGACGTGCACCTTCCACTGATCGCGCGGCACGCCGGGCACCTGGTAATACGTGTGGTAGCCAATCATCACGGGCATGGCCTCGCTGCTCTCATTGGCGATCGAGGTTTGCACTTCCAGTACGCCTCCTTTGAGGCGGTAGGTCATCTCCGTGGTATGCGCGAAGGGAAACTGCGCCGCGCGGCCCACGTCGCGATGATGGACCAGACGGCTCACGGCCACGGCTCCGCCCGCGTCGTCGGCTTTCAGCGACGCCACCTCCCAGTCCTTGGCATAGACGATCAGGCCGTGGATGGGCAGACCGTTGCCGTCCTTGCGGAAGTTCCCCAGACCGGCGTTGAGCAGATATTTCTTGCCGCCCACCCAATAGGAATCGCCCTCGATGCGATTGGCCCAGGGGGCGAGATAGGGGTTCCCGGCCATTCCCGGCTTAGCCGCCCAATCGCTCAACTTGGCGTAGGGGAAGAACATCAGATCCTGCCCGTTCACCTTCATCGAGTAGGCGTTGTTGCCGATCTTCGGCGCGATTTTGACCTCGGTCTTGGCGCGCGCGTCGCGCAGCACCAGCACCTCAAACCCGTCTTCGGTCACACGTTCGGCGGAGTAGTTCGCGGCTTCGCTCATGAATGGAATCGTCCCCAACAGCGCTACTAGATAGGCTCTGCGCATGGCGCTATTATACGCGGGCCGCGCAAACCGGCCGCCGGAGGCTAACCGACCGTTTCGCGCAGATCGAGCGCCGTCTCGTCCTGGCAGCACATGCACGGCCCGGGCGCATAGGTCCGGATGGAGCACACCTCGCACCAATAGGTGACAAACAAGAGCTTGGCGCCCTGCACCACGCGCAACGCCCGCGTATGAATGGGTCCCACGCGGAAACCGTCCGCGCCCGCCCGGTCGCCCGTCAGCCGCACGCGCATGCCGTCGAGCCGCTTGTCGCCCAGCACGGCCGTGGTTTGCGGGTCGCCCTCGAGACGCAGCTTTCCGGAGGCGCCTTCGAGCGTGGCGGGAACGCGAAGAATCCCCTCGACCCCTTGCGGCTCAGCGGCCAGAAGGGCGGAGCCAAGCCAGCCGAGAAGTGCGCGGCGCTTCATACTTCCCAGTTTAGTCCAGCATGCCATAGGGGGTCTTCCCTAGCCGTTCTAGGCGGATTTCCCCTCAGTACCGTGGATGGCCGCGCTCCATGGCGCCGCCGATAGACATTTGAAGGACTTTTGTATGTTGACCCTCCGGCTTGCGGCACTCATTTCCCTCGTGGCGTGTTCGGCCAGCGCCTCATCGGCGGTGGTTTCGGGACAGGCGTTCTTCCACCCCACCTCGGGCGCGGATACGATTACGTTTTCGAACATCGTGCTCGGCTCGCCGTTGCTGATCACCCGCGTTGACCTTACCATTGGCAATGGAATCAATAACGTAGCGCCCACCCGTTCGCTGTTTTTCGATCTTCCCGGCGGTCCGGCGGGCTTTGGCACCGCAGACGCCTACGCCACGAGCGGAAATGGACTGGTCACCGGCATTCAGACTGTGGATGCGCCCGGCGATGGGCTCAACGACCGGACGCTCTCGGTGACCTTCACCAGTTGGGTGACGGGCGGCGTTTTCGTTGTGTCCACCGACGTCGACCGGTTGGGTGCGGCCAACACAGGATACTCGCAGGGATCGGGCGGCTCGAACTGCAATAACTGTGACAACATCAATGGCCAGGACTTCGTAGACGGCGGCGCGATCACGTTCCGCCTCTGGCTCGCCTCGGCCGACGCCGGCAAGATTATCGTGTCGCCGAACTACGTCGAGATCCCGGCCTCGCAGTGGTCGCGAACATCGAGCAACGACGCCATCGTGACCTGGAGCACCGAGGTGGGCGTGGACGAAATCGGCGCCAGTGGAGACGTTCCGGAGCCGGGCTCGTTCGCGCTCCTGGCCACTGGAGTGGGCGCACTTGCGCTGGGATGGCGCAGGCGTGCGAACGCGCGGCGGATCCGGTAGCCTCTCAAGCCCGTCGGAAAGGCGATTCCGCCTCAGCGGGCGCGCGCGGAAACCAGGGCGTGTCCGGACGGCACTCGTCAGGATGCAGCACGAGGATGTCGCACCGCGCGCGGTTCGAATCCATGCAGGGCGCGCAGATGAGGTCGGCGCGAGGAAAGTCGCGGGGCGTGCGCTCCGCCTCGTAGCCTTCCTTGTAGTGGATCGATTCCGGCAGGGCAAAGACGGCGCGGAGTTCGGCTTCGTGGATGCGGCATGCCGCGCGCACCACAGGTTGATGATCGTTGCCTTCGAACAACTCCACCTCTACACCTGCCATCCGCATGGCCCGCTCGACAGCCCGCAAATGCTCGCATGAGGCGGTTGCCTCGGGATTCCCGTCGTAGGCCAACCACGCCGCCGAACGCGGCCTGGGTTTAAGCGGCGTGCGCGCGGCCTGAATCCGCCGGCGCACTCGTAGCGCCAGCACCACGGCGGCCGCGATGGCAATCAGGCCAATGAGCGCGTTGTCCATACGCGATTATAGGCGGGACTCGCGGCGGGCCCTACCGTTCGCCTCCGGGCGCTCGCTCGGCTAACATGTTGGCAGGTCCCAGGAGGACCGTCCCGTGAATAGAAGAGATTTGCTCAGGAGCGCCGCCGCGCCCGCGGCCGGCTTGACGATTCTGAAAAGCGGCCTGCTGCGCGGGCAATCCGCGCCCAGCAACAAGTTGAACGTCGCTTTGATTGGCGTGTGGGGCCGCGGCACCGCGCACTACACGTCGCTGCGCAACGAAAACGTGGTCGCCATCTGCGATGTGAACGACCTGCGCACCAAGGAAGCCCTGCAGATTTTCCCCAAGGCGAAAGCCTACGCCGATTGGCGTCGTTTGATGGACCAGAAAGACGTGGAGGCGGTGATCATCTGCACGGCCGACCACCATCACGCCTTCATCGCCAACTGGGCACTCAACCGCGACATGCACGTGTTCTGCGAAAAGCCGCTCGGCATCAGCATTGAAGAGGTGCGCACGGTGCGCGCCAACTACCTGAAGCGCAAGGCCAAAGTGGCCACGCAGCATGGCACGCAGCGCCACGCCTTTCCCAACTTCGAGCGCATCCGCGAACTCATTCTCGATGGCGCCATCGGCGAGTTGCAGACCGTCCATAGTTGGGACGCCCGCCGCCTGCCGCGCCCCGGTTATCCCGTGGGCGAAGGCCAGCCGCCCGCGCACCTGCAATATGAGCAATGGATCGGCCCGTCGCCCTATCATCCGTACAGCCCGCAATATTTCGGCGGTTCCAGCGGACTGAATTGCCTGTTCTGGAACATGTACCGCGACTTCGGCGTGGGCCAGATGGGCGACATGGGCGCGCACACGATGGACCTGGTTTGGAACTCCGTGGACGCCGGCGCGCCTTCCACCATCGACATCGATTGGGAGCTCAGCGACAAGTACGATCCCAACATCTGCCCGGTGAAGTTAAAGGCCATCTTCGAGCATCCGGCCAACGCATGGCGCGGCCCGGTGAAGCTGGTCTGGTACCAGGGCGGACTGAAGCCCGAGGCGCCGAAGAGCTACATCGATCTGTCGCGAGTCGGCAACGGAGCGATCTTCGAGGGCACCAAGGGCAGCATTTTCGCCGACTTCACGACACGCGTGGTCATCCCCAACAACGACGACGGCGACTTCACCTACTACAAGCGCCGCGGCAAGGAACAGTTGCTGCCGCTCATCATGGGCAGCGGCCAGCCGACACAGGGCCAGCCCGCGCGTCCCGCCCAGAGGCCCGGTGGCGGAGGCCGCCCCGCGCCCGCGCTTCCCCGCGGTATGACCGCGCTGCCGAGTGCCGAGGTCGGCGCCAACGGCTTCCCGGCGATTCAGATGATGGAAGGCAACATCCCGCCCGCCATCGGCATGCCGAACACGACCGTGGAGGCGATCGTCGCGGCCGAAAGGGCGGGACAACCCGCGCCCGGACGCCCCGACGTTTTTCAGACCGACTGGATTGAAGCCTGCAAGGGCCGCCGCAACGGCGTGGTCCATGGAACCAGCAGCAAGACGCACTGCGACTTCGACTATGCGGGCTCGATGATGGAGCAGATGCTGCTCGGCCTGGTGGCGCACCGCGCGGGCAAAAAGCTCGAATACGACGAGAAGACCGGCCGTGTGACCAACATGTCCGAGGCGAACGACTGGCTGAAGCGCACGTATCGGCCGAACTGGAAGCTGGACGGCTAACGGCGGGCTAGGGCTGGGCCAGCGGCCGGTATTCGATCTTCCTCACCTTGCCCGTCGTGTTGTACGACGCAAAGCCGAGCGGCGCCGAGAGCTTGATGTCGCCCGGCCGCATGCTGATCGTGCGGCCACGGATGTCGAGGTTGACCACGCGCTGCTCGTCGATCCAAGCCTGAATGCGTTCGCCGGTCACGTGCAGACGGAAGGCATACCAGCGCCCCTGCTCGAAGTTCATATAACTGCGCGTTTCGTTATCGGAGGCGTCCCAGCCGTCGATCGACGAGATGCCGACGATATCGCCGCCCCATCCGCCCAGGACCCAGGTGGCGAAACTGCCCCCGGCCGGGAAGGTGACGCTGGCAAAGAAGTCGCCGCCCAGCGTGCGTGTGGCCTCGAACCGTAGCTCGTAACCGGATTTAGGAAACTCGCCGGTCCAGGTGACTCCGGTGAGCGGCTGCCCAGCGGCGAGCACAATCGCACCGTCTTCGATGCGCACCGCGGGCGTGCGCTCGAACGGCGTCTCTTTCCATTGACCGAGACTTTTGCCGTCGAGGAGAGGCCTCCATTCGGCCGCACCCGTCTGCGCCAGCGCGGCGGCGGCCCAGAGGAGAGCGAATGGCAGTCGGTTCATCTCGCCTGTATCATCGCACGGGGCTATCGCGGAGAAACGCGGCCGAACGGGCGAGTCGGCGCGGCCGAACGGGCGAGTCGGCGCGGCCGCACGGGAGAGCCGGCGCGGCCGTGTGGGCGCGCGGGGGCGCGCAGTGATATCCTTTTCGCTCCATGCCTTCCATTCGCCCCACCAAACTCGCGCACATCGTCTACCGCACCCGGCGCTACGACGAAATGCTGCGCTGGTACGTGACGGTGTTCGACGCCAAAGTCCAATACCAAAATCCGGCCTTGGCATTCCTGACCTTCGACGACGAGCACCACCGTTTCGCCCTCGTCAACATGGCGGTGTTTCAACCCGATGGCACGGAGACGGACCGTCAGGGCGCGATCGGCGTGGACCACGCCGGCTACACCTATGCCTCGTTAAGCGACCTGCTGGAGACCTATGCGCGGTTGAAAGCTGAAGGAATCGAGCCGTACTGGTCCATCCATCACGGTTTCACCGCCGCTCTTTATTACGCCGATCCCGACGGCAATCAGATGGAGTTTCAGATCGATTGTTGCCATTCCAGCGACGAGGCGAGCGCGTTCATGCACGGCCCACGTTTTGCCGCCAACCCCCTCGGCGTCGAGTTCGAACCCGAGCAGTGGCTGGCCCTGCTGCGCGCGGGAACGCCGGACACCGAGATTCTGGCTCGACAGCCGCACGAGCCCGCTTCGCCGCTGCGCGGCGCCATTAGTAAGTTGATTGCCGCGAACTAAGTTGGCTTACGCCGCCACGGCGCTCGCAGTCCGCTGTTCGCGCCGGTACCGTGCCGGAGGAATGCCGAACTTCCGCTTAAAGGCGCGGTTGAATGCCGCCTCCGATTCATAGCCCACTTCAGAGGCGATCTCGGCCACGCCCTTCGGCGTTTTCATCAACGAATGCGCGGCCACCTGCAGACGCCACCGCGTGAGATAGGTCATCGGCGGTTCGGACAAGTACCGGGTGAAGCGCTCCACCAGCGCCGAACGCGACAGGCCCACTTCTTTTGCCAGATCTGCGATGGTCCACGGATGATCCACGCGCCGGTGCATGAGTCCCAGGCTCTTGCCCACCACGGGATCGCGCGCGCCGGTCAGCCAGCCGGTCTGGTCTTCGGGCAAGCTCGCCACGTAGCGCCGCAGCGTATCCACAAACAGCGCTTCGGAGAGCTTGGCGAGCATGGCTTCGCTGCCTACGCCGCCCGCGCCCGCTTCGTCCACTAAATGAAGAATGGAACTCTCCAGCCACTGGCCGGAACGGTCGGTGCGGATGTTCACTTTGAAGATCTCCGGCAGGCCGCTCAGGATGGGGCGGCTCAGATGCGGATCGCACGTCATGAATCCGCAGACGAACCGGACCGTCTCGCCTCCGCCACCGGCCCGCAGCGCCGTCAACTCGCGGGACATCACCTTCTGCCCGACGGCGGCCGACTCTCGCGTTTCGCCGGCCACGGGCTCGCTGGTCATAACATGGGGGTCACCGTGAGGAACGACAACGACGTCGCCCGGCTCGAGCCGCATCGAGCGTCCGCCAATGTGGGCGTAGGCGCTTCCTTCGATGACATAGTGATAAATCACCATGTGCGGCGCACCGGGCGCGAGCAGCGGCGCCAAATCCCGCGACGCCGGCGACAACGCACCCCATGGCGCGGAAAACTCGGCGTGAAAATACAACGCGCCGTTTAACTTGACTCCACTTAGTATTTCCGAAAACGCATCCATCTCAACCTCCGGACTATCTGCAAACCCGCGCGGCGTTGGTGCTAACTCATTCAACCAAGCCGGATTCTGAATCAAGAATCGGCGACTGCCGGGCATGGCCGATTCCCCGATTCATCCGCACAATGGATCCCGTGGCGTAACGGCCACGCAACATCGGAGAAAACAGAGGATCCACATGAAGTACCTATCCCTTTGCCCACTCGCGGCATTGGTTGTCTTGTCTGCTTCCTTACCACGCGTAGCCTGGGGGCAGAATGGGCTCACCGAAGTGAAAATTCCCGCCGTACCGTCAAATTTGCAGGTTCCGGCGGGCAACACCGCCTATTTGAAAGCCAACGCCGAAGGAACGCAGAACTATATTTGCCTTCCCTCCGCCTCCGGACCGAAATGGAGCTTCCTCGGACCGCAAGCAACGCTGTTCGTGAAGTTCCCCTGGATCAACGGCGAAGGCACGTGGCAGGTAACCACGCACTTCCTGAGTTCCAATCCAGCGGAATCGGGAACCGCCCGGCCCACCTGGCAAAGCTCGCACGACAGCAGCACCGTGTGGGGCAAGGCGGCGGCTTCGTCCACCGACCCGAAGTATGTCGCCGCGGGGGCCATTCCTTGGCTGCTCGTCGAAGCGACGGGCACGCAGCGTGGATCCATGGGCGGGACCGCGCTTTCTCAAACCACTTTTATTCAGAGGGTGAACACGGCGGGCGGCGTCGCGCCAACGGAGGGTTGCGACGAGTCGGCCTACGGCAAACTCGCGCTTGTTCCGTACACCACTGAGTATTACTTCTACCAGGCCAGCGGGCGAAAGTAACTCTGGCCTTAACTTCTCGGAGGAGAAAAGAAATGTTTCCTGTAAATCGAATTCTGATCGCATTCGCCATCACGGCCGCGTCGGCACTTGCACAAGATGCCGCGACCGCCGGGGAATGGAAAACCTGGGTAATTGCTTCGGGCAAGGACCACGCCGTACCCCCGCCGCCGGACGCCTCCGCCACGCGCGCCGAACTGGACTGGCTGCGCGCCGCCTCCACCGAAGCCGACCCACGCATCGTTGAACAGGTTCGCTTCTGGGATTCCGGCCCGCCGTCCTATCGCTGGATGGACATGGTCGCCAAGCGGCAGAGCGC
>CAYUZM010000109.1:0-11023 GCA_964449665.1 uncultured Solibacteraceae bacterium | reverse complement strand
AGAAGCAGGCGGAATTCCAAGCTATGCATGTGACGCAAGGGAGCGCCTCCTTTCTTCGGACTGAGTACGTTGGAAGTGACGAACTTTGTCAGACTACCACCTTGACGTGGGTGTGGCAAGTGAAATCGTGCGAAGGAACCGGAGAAATTGAGAGGTTTTGGCAACCTACGCGATTCTCCCTATGTGGAAGGGCGGCAAGACTGCCGAAATGGGGATTATGTGGTGGCTTGCGGCAATATTCCTGCTCGCGCTCATTTTCTATGGGCTCAAGAGGAAAGACCTTTGCAGTCAACACCTTGCCGATGCCGGCCGGGCAGCGGGAGCACGCAACTGGGAGTTGTTTGACAAAAAGATGACGATGGCGCGGTCGTCGGCGGGGCGGATCACCGACCAGAGATCGCGGGATGCGGCGGTCGCCGACATTGAGTATCTGGCGGCGCATGGGGCGTATTCGCGCAACCGGAACGAGGATGCGATGGCGCACCTTTCACGGGCGATCCAGGGATATGAGCGGATGGGAGGGGCGGAGAAGGGGTTGAAACTGTCGGCCGCGCACCAGTTGTGGGGCGACTTGGCTTTCGATGCGTCGGATTTCGCGGCGGCCGAGGAGCACTTTCGGGCGGCGGCGGTTTCGATTGAGTTTGCCGAGCAGCCGGCGCGCGTGTTGTCCTCGCTTAAGCGGTTGGGCGACGTGTTACTGGCACAGCAGCGGTATGAGGATGCGCGGGCGGTGATTGAGAAGGGCATCGAGTTTGAGCGGCGGTTGCTGGCCGACACATTACAACCGGAGGAGCAGGAGAACTCGACGGTGATTGCGATGGCAATCCCGGACCTGGCTCTGGCGCGTAAGGACTTTGCCAGCGCGGAGCGGCTGTATCGCGAGAAGGTGGAGTTTTACGGGCAGTCGGACCCGTCGACGTCGGATTCCGATCTGACGCGCTACCAGTTCCATCTGGCGACGGCGCAGCGGGAGTTGGGGCGCGTGCAGGATGCGCTGCTGACGCTGCATGCGGCGGTGGAGAGTGCCGAGCGGGATTATGGACCGGAGCATCCGAGGGCGGAGAATGCGCGGCGGCGGTTAGCCGAGGTGCACTTGATTGCGGAGCGGGGGCAATAAAGTTCAGGGGAGAGTTTCGTCGAGGTAGACCAGGAGCGCCGAGATGAAGCGGTGGGTGTCGTAATAATCGCGCCACGAAAGCGACTTCCAGACATCTTTCTTGCTGTTGATGAGGGGCAGAGTTTCCTGTGTAACCGAGTGAAGGCTGAGCACGGGCATGCCGGCCTTCTTGAACACCATGGAGTCCGTTGAGCCGACGGCGTCGACATTCACTCCGGCGAGCGGCAGCTTCATGGCAGACGCGAGGAGCGCGGCAGCGTTCATGAGTTCGGGCGTGCTGCTGCTGGGCCAGACCTTTGTGGAAGTGAGGCCCAATGAATCCATGGCGACGACGGCGGCGACCTGGCGGCGGCTCTCGCCTTTCAATTCGCGCAGGTAATGTGTGGAACCCCAGAGGCCGCGCTCTTCGGCGGCGAAGCCGATGAACTCGAAGGCGTGGCGGCGGGGCTTGGCGCGTATGAATTCGGAGAGGCTGGGCATGAGGATGGCGCCGGTCCAGTTGTCGATGACGCCATCGCCGCCGGCAGAATCGTAGTGAGCGCCGACGAGAATCTTATTTGGGCTTTGGCCAGAGCCGGGCACGTCGCAAATGAGGTTGGGTTCTTTCGAGCCGGGCACCTTTTGTTCACGCAGGGCGGCATCGACGCAGCCGGTGTCGTGGAAGAGCTGGCGCAGGCGGGCGAGGCGCTCGGAGACCTTCGGGCTGGCGAGGCGGAGACGTTGTTCGAGAACGCCTTCGTCGAGGACGGTGAATTCGATCTTTTGCGCCACGACGGAAGAGGCGAGCAGGAAAGCTGCAAGGGATGGGACGAGCAGGTTAGCGGACACGCGCCGCGACCTCTTGGAAGACGCTTTCGGTGTGGACGGCCATGTTTTGGAGAGTCCACTCGGCGTGGACGCGTTCGTGGCCACGGCGGCCCATTTCCATGGTTTCGTCCCAATTGCGGAGGCGGGCGAGCATGGCTTCGGCGAGGGAGTCGACGCTGTCGGGAACGAAGAGGACTCCGCCTCCGGTGGCCTCGATCATTTCGGGGAATGCGCCGCGGCGAGGGGCGATGACGGGGACTCCGTTAGCCAGCGCTTCGAGAGCGGGCAGGCCTTTGGGTTCGTCGAAGGTGGAAGGCATGACGAGGATGTCGACCTCCTGGAGGAAGCGCATCTTGCCGTCCCAATCGGGCGCGCCCGTGTAAATGAATTCGTACTCGACACCGGCCATGCGGAACTTCTTGCGCTGGTCTTCCAGGTATGGCTTGCGCTCGGGAGCGAGGTAACCGGCGGCCTCGACGGTGGCGTCACCCATGGCGCCGCGGCCGCGGAGTTGGAGGAATGCGTCGGTGAGCAGGTGCAGTCCCTTTTCGGGAGCGAGGCGGCCGAGGAAGCCGAAGACTGGGTCCGTTGCGATGCCGGGTTCGCGGAGGGCGGTGCCGGTGGTGTCGACGCCGAGCTTGACGACGAAGATCTTGTCGCGCGGGATGCGGAGGTAGCCCGACATGAAGTCGCGCTCGTATTGGCTGACCGCGATGAAGGCGTCGACGTCGCGAACCTTGTCGCGAATGAGGCGGAGGGCTTCGCTCTTGAAAGGCTCTCGGAGGCCTTCGAGGAAGAACTCTTCACCTTGCAGACTACAGACGATGGGGCGGCCGGTGGCTTCGCGGAGCGGGCGGGCGAGGCCGATTAAGAGCGTATAGGGAATGGTGACGACATCGGGCGGGGGCTCGTGGCGGAGCCAGTGGACGAGATGGTCGATTTCCTTCTTTTGATGGCCGTGGTCGCCTTTGAGAATGGAGACGGTGAGGGCGCCTAGTTGTTGGGGGTCGATTTCGACACCGCGTCCGGCGAAGGCTTTGATGACACTTGGTAGATCCCAAAGCTTGTCGAGGAATTTGGGCAAATGGCGGAACATGCCGCTCATTTGTTCAAGGTAGATGGAGATACCGCCGAAGTAGACCTTGTGCTCGGAGAAGCTGGCGCCGTCGGTGCGGACGGGGGTGTAGAGAGGGACGAGTGTGAGGTTGTGGCCGCGGCGTTTGAGTTCACCGGCGAGGGCGTTGTCGCGCAGGCAGGAGCCGCAGTACATGTCTCCGGCTCCGGCGATCAGCGAGACGATTTTCATGAGAGGAGGTTGGGTGGGGGCGAGTGAGAGTGGGTGTGGGCGGCCAGCGCGATGCCGGTCAGGCGCCCACGGGCTCCAGGACGCTTTGAAATGCGCGGCGTGCGTAGAGGTGATCGAACAAGTTGCCTTCGTGGGGCTGGTCCCAGACGATCTGGATGGTTTTGATGGGGCCGAAGTTCAAGCGGCCGATGTGCTGCGAGGCGAGCAGGCGGTGTTGGAAGTTTTTGTCTTCCGTGATAGCCGTGAGGACGAGCGTGGGGCCGAGGATTTCGGGCATGGCGGCAATGGGCGCTTCGACGACGCTGGCGTAGGGGAAGAGGAATTCCTTGTTGGCGGCGGCGTGGGAGGGCGATTCGCACCAGACGATGGTGGGGAGCAGGTAGGAGCAGCCTTCGCGTTCGACGAGGCGGTCGCCGCGGCCGGCATCGGCGCTGACGTCGGTGGCACCGGGTTCGGCGAGGAGGCCATCGATCATTTGGTTCATGCGCTTGGCGACGTTGCCGTCGGCGAAGGGTGCGATGGCGGCATCGGGATCGTCAGCGGCCTTGGGTTGGATCTTGGCGAGCTTTTCGGCGAGGGCTTGCGCGATGGCGCGGCCGTGGCGGGGGACCCACACGCCGCTCGCGTTGACACAGGAGCGGCCGGAGTTTTCGGCGATGGAAGCGGCGATGACGTCGATGAAGTCGGGCCAGCGGTCGATCATGTCCTCGCCGATGACGACTTTGCTCCAGCCGGGGCCGTGGACTTCGACGCGCGGGTCGCGGGCCCAGACCTTTGTGGTGGAGACGTCGCCGAAGACCATGCCGCGGCCGCAGCGGCGGAGGATTTCACCGGCGCCGGCGTGATCGGTTGGATAGTAGCTGAAGGCTTCGGGCGGCGCGCCGGCTTTGATGAAGGCCTGGATCATACGGAAGGGGGTCCAAGGTTCCTGGCCGCCGGGTTTGAGCACGAGCGGCGTCTTGAGGGCGAAGGCCGGGGCCCAGAGGGAATGCACGCCGGGCGAGTTCGAGGGCAGCACGACGCCGAGCGAGTCAGTGCGGCGGAAGTAGCTGACGACGGAGCCATTGGCTTCGCCATAGCCGCGGTCGAGGATGGAGAGGTCGAGGTTGCGCGTGAGGCCGCGGAGGACGCCCGCCATGTTGGCGAGGACGCCCCGGATTTTGCCCATGTTGCGGCGGACCATGTTGTGCGGGAGTCCGGTGGTGGCCGAGGTGGCTTCCACGTATTCCTCGGCGGTTTGGGTGCCGTCGGCGAGGGGGAGCGTGTCGTTGGCGAAGTGATCGGCAGCTTTGGCGCAGAGCTTCAGGAGTTCATCCGTGGTAAAGCCGGACATCATGTTCGCGACCTCTTCGAGATGGAGGAAGTCGCGGCGGATGAGGCCGACGTTGGCTTGGCTGATTTCGACGAAGGGTTCCTTGGTGCGGTGGTGGATGGCGCGAGCGCGGTCGACGCTGTAGTAGGGGCGGCCCTGGCGAATGATGGGAAGGTGGCGCATTAGTAGACTCCGACGACGACGTTGGAACCGAGCTTGGTGAAGGGGCGGACGTTGCGGACGCCGTCCCACGGGTATTGGTCGCACGGGGCTTCGCGTTCGCATTCGTCGCGTTCCATGAAGCGTGGGACGAAGGTTTCCTTGGTGAGCGTGGTGAGGCGGACGCGGCCGGTTGCGCCGTAGGGGACGACCTTGGTGTTGTTGTCGGGTTCGACGACTTCGAGGATGGCGCGCGGAGCGGGCGGGTAGTAGATGATGGCCCAGTTGTCTTCGGGTGCGGGCGCCTTGTGCGTGGCGAGGCCCATGAGCGTGTTGCCGTAGGTGGGCGCGAAGTAGATGCCGTTCAGCAGCTCTTCGACGGCGAAGCGGTGGAACTGCGGAGTCATTTCCGTGCCGCCGCAGAAGATGCCCTTGATGCCGAGCTTGGCGAGATCGACCTTTTCGCACAAGGCTTCGAGGAGCTTGGGTGTGGTGAACATGCACTGGATGTTTTCGTGGGCTTTGAGCAGCGTGAGGGCCTGATCGACGACGTGCTGTTTGTAGCGTTCGGCCATGTCGAACTCGCCCCACTTGATGAGCTTGACGACCCAGCGGGGGTCGAGGTCGATCATGAAGCAGATGCCGCCGCGGTATTGGGCGAGGTGTTCGACGGCGAGGCGCAGGCGGCGCGGACCGGAGGGGCCGACCATGAGCCAGTCCGCGCCTTTGGGGAACGAGGCGTCGGGCAGGGTGTGCGAGAACATCTCGTAGTCTGTGCGGAAGTCGTTCATCTGCACGCGGGACTTGGGGACGCCGGTGCTGCCGCCGGTTTCAAAGATATAGGTGGGCAGGTGGGCGAGTCCTTTGGGGACCCACTGGCGGACGGGGCCGCCGCGCAGCCACTCGTCTTCGAAGAAGCCGAACTTGTCGATGTCTTCGTAGCATTTGACCTCTTTGCGGGGGTCCCATCCGGCTTTGGCGGCGAAGTTCAGCCAGAAGGGGCAGCCCGTTTCGGGGTTGAAATGCCATTCGATGATTTCGCGAACGTGGGCGTCGAGGGCCTGCTTGTGGGCTTTGACGCGATCCTGCAAACTAGAGTTCATGCTTTCGGTAGCCAGTGACATCTTCATAAAGTATATCCGTGTGCTGGTTTTGGTTACTTCCGTTCTGATGCCAGCCGGGTCGTGGGGGGCGGAAGATTTGCTCACGCGGGTGCATCACCGCTTTGCCGATTCGGCGGGCGTGAAGATTCACTATGCGCATCTGGATGGGCCTTCAGCGGGCGCGCCGCTTGCTGTGTTTGTGCATGGGTTCCCGGACTACTGGTATTCGTGGCGCAACCAGATGGACGCGGTGGCGAAGACGCACGAGGTGGCGGCGCTTGATTTGCGCGGCTACAACCTGTCGGACAAGCCGGCGGGCGTGGAGAGCTACGACATGAAGCTGCTGGTGGGCGATGTGTTGAGCGTGATCAAGGCGTGCGGCAAGGAGCGGGCGGTGGTGATCGGGCACGATTGGGGCGGGGCGATTGCGTGGAGCGTGGCGATGTATGCGCCGCAGGCGGTGGAGCGGTTGGTGATTGTGAATTTGCCGCATTTGGTGGGGCTGCGGCGGGAGTTGGCGGGGAATCCGGAGCCGCAGAAGAATTCGGCGTATGCGCGGGCGTTTCAAGTGGCGGATGCGGCATCGAAGGTGACGGCCGAGGGGCTGGCGCGGATGGCTCCCGAGGCGGTGCGGCCGGCGTACTTGGAGGCGTTTCAGAGGTCGAGCATTGATGCGATGCTGAATTACTATAAGCGGAACTATCCGCGCGCGCCTTATGCCGCGGCGACGGCGGAGGAGTT
The DNA here is from genome assembly GCA_964449665.1 of uncultured Solibacteraceae bacterium. GTDB lineage: Bacteria > Acidobacteriota > Terriglobia > Bryobacterales > Bryobacteraceae > JAFLBB01. The sequence goes on along the minus strand of CAYUZM010000109.1, from coordinate 4,478 downwards.
GGCGGCGACGCCGAAGGTGAAGTGCCGCGTGCTGCAGTTTCATGGGTTGAAGGATACGGCGCTGTTGCCGGGCGGGCTCAATGGGGAGTGGGATTGGGTGGAGAAGGATTTGACCTTGGTGACGATTCCCAACGCAGGGCATTGGTCGCATTGGGATGCGGCGGAGTTGGTTACGGGGGCTTTGGTGGATTGGTTGGGGCGGTAAGGGAAACTTGGTAGGGTAGCATTGGCTTCCCACTACATTTCGAGACCAGGTCATTGAAATATTGTGTTCCGATGGATGCCTGTGAGCGAATGAACCTATGCGATAATCCGCAACAAGATGCCACAGTTTCGATACAAGTTCGTCCGTGTGAATCCAGGCGGAAAGAGCGTGATATTGAGGAAGATCCCAGATGGCGGGCTGGGGGAGTTCATGAACATGTTCGGCAAGGGTGGCACGGAGTTCGATGCAAACAAAAGGGAGTGTCTAGACCTCTTGAAAGATGCCCAAGAGTATCAGGGCACAAAATATCCGGGTGCACAAAACTCTGAAAACAATATTGACGAATTACGACAAGCCTTGAACTCCATGAATTACGATGCCTAGTGCGAATTGCGCACACAGCCTAGAGTCGCCTCACTCGACGACCGTCGTCTGTGCGTCTCGATGCTGACCGACGTGTGATGCGCGGGCAACATTCACGGATAAACACCGTTCGTTTGTCCCAGCCAGCGTAGCGCTGCGCTATCAGGTCCGTGCCCACTTCGCCGTGACGATGGCTTCGCCGATGTGGCGCTGGGTGTGTTCGGCGATGTGGACGATGAGGCCGATGACGGTGGTGGGGAGGAGTTTGCGGCCCACGCCTCGGGGGTCGGTGTAGGTGGCGGGGTCTAGAGCACGGACGGTGGATTCTACGGCGTCTAAGCGTTGGTTGAGTTCGGCCAGGAGCGCTTCGCGGGTGGCTCCGGGAGTTTTTTCGGCCCGGGAGGCGGCGACCTGATCGTCGCTGAGTTGCTGACCTTGCAGGTAGGTGCAGAGACGCTCGGCGGCTCCTCCGGCGTGGCGGATGTGGAAGCCTACGCTTCCCGCGCCTTGAGGTTCGGCCCAGAGTTGTTCGGGGGTGAGAGGTTCGGTCCATGCGGCGGCGTCTTCGCGCACCTGCGCGAAGCTGTGGAGGAGCGGCGCCACCATTGGGTGGACGCCTTCGATGGGACCGGAGAGCCAGGGTTCGCTCATGAGGAGACTGCCTCCTGTTCGGGGATGTCGATGCGGCGCGCGTTGGCGAGTTGGAACACGACGAGCGCGGCCAGATACATGATGCCACCGGTGATGAGGGTGGCGCGGAGACCGATGTAGAGTGCGAGCAGGATGGCTCCGGCCGAGCCCATGACGCTTGCCGCCGCGTTGAGCGCCCAGGCCCAGCGGACCGAAGGGCGGCTCCAGGTTTCGAGGCGGCCGAGCCCGCTGGGGAAGGGCATGCCCATCAGGAAGCCGGCGGGGAAGATGAGGAGCGCGGTGACGATCATGCGCATGGGAAGAGGCCAGCCGACGCCGGCGTTCACGATGGGTCCGGAGAGGAAGGCGAGGATGGTGACCACTGCGGCGACGCCGATCAGGACCTTGCGCAGCGGGCCGTCTTCGAAGGTGCCGAGGCGGCGGCTCATGAAGCTCCCTGCGCCGCTCGAGAGGAGCATGGAGAAGATGATGATCGTCAGCGCGTATTGCGGGTGGCCGAGGAAGAGGACGAAGCGCTGGATGAGTGCGACCTGGATCAAGATGTAACCGATGCCGACGCACAGGAAGTAGAGCAGGAAGAGGCGCACGCCGGTGTCTTTGGGCAGGCGGCTGCCGAGGACGAGGGGCGGCAGCAGGAGCGTGACGAGCGTTCCGAAGATGCTGATGCCGACGACGCCGAAGAGAAGGGGCACGGCTTTGTTGATTTTGTAGTCGGCCGAGTCCTGGCCGGCGGTGCTGATGTAGCCCCAGATGTCGCGGGGCTGGACGGTGTAGAAGAAGAAGGGGCGGTCGTCGGAGACGGGCGTGACGTCGTAGGGGTAGTTGGCGAAGAAGGCGTCGCGGCTGGGGGCGCGGAGGAAATCGGTGAAGGCGTTGCCGTGGCCGCGCGTCATGTCGGGCGCGTAGACGGTTTGCATCTTCGATTCGGCGAAGAGGAGGCGGGCGCGGGAGACGTCGGAGTCGGACAGGGGCTTGCGGGAGATGATGACGGTGTCGGTGGCGCCCCAGCCTTTGATGAGGTGCGTGTTCTCGCGTGCGACCAGGAAGTGGCGGGCGGGGTCGCGTTCGCCGAGGGATTCGAGGGCAACGGTAGCGAGCGTGATGAGGCGGAGGCTCTCGCGCGGGGGCATGAAGCCCCAGCGGGTGAAGGCGAGGATGCCGTCATCGGTGAGATGCGAGAGGTAGTCGCGGAAGGCGTCGGTGGTGTAGAGGTTGTTTTCCGAGAGTGCGAATGCGCCAGCGGCGGTGGAGGCCCAGGTATCGACGAGGGTGGCTTGCAGCACCTGGTATTTTTCTTCGCTGCGGCGGATGAAGCTGCGGCCGTCTTCGACGAACAGACGGACTTCGGGGCGGAAGTAGATGCGCTGGCTGAGCTGAGGGAAGCGCTCGCGCATGATCGTGTTGGCGATGATCGGGTTGATCTCGACGCCAGTGATGTCTTTGCTGCCGCCGGCGAGGGCGCGCGAGACGTCCCAGCCGCCGCCGGGGCCGATGATAAGGGTCTTCGCGCCGGGCCGCAGAACGTAGGGCAGGCCGGGTCCCTGCTTGAGCAGGTTACCGCGTTCGGCTGGAGTGAGGTTGTCGAAGTTGAAGTTGGCGATGCCGGTGGAGGCGTCGCCGTCGATCACGATGAGAAGCGAACGGCTGTGGCGGTCGGGCTGAATGGCGATGCGCGAAAAGCTGTTCCACTTCACGAACTTTTCGCCGGTGAGTTCGACGCCTTTGGCCGAGCGCACGTCGACCATGTGGTTCTTGGCGTTGAAGATGATGAAGATGACGAGGCCGAGGGCGACGCCGACGCTGACGATGCGCATGCGGACCGAGCCGGCGAGCGTATACCAGAGAGCCGAGGCTGAGGCGAACAGGACGCCGGTGCCGATGACGGTGTTGGGCGCGCCGATGGTGTTGAGCAGGGGAATGAGGAAGAGGCAGCCGCCGGCGGCGCCGAGGAGGTCGAAGAAGTAGACGCGGTCGACACGTTCGATGGTCTCCGAGATGGCGACCGATACGATGATGCCGGAGACGAAGAATGGCAGCGCGCTGACGATGTAGACGCCGGCGAGGGCGAGGTTGGTCATCTCGGCCTCGCGCGAGAGGATGTAGGAGACCGAGAGCACGACGAAGAACGCGTTTGCCGTGGAGAGCACGGCGAGTTTGCGCCAGAGCGAGCCGGGCCAGCCGAGGACGACATAGCTGAAGACGCCGCCCGCGCCGAGTCCAAACAGCGCGATGGAGATGGCCAGAAAGGCGAAGTGGTAGTAGAAGACAACGGAGAAGATGCGGGTGAGCGTGAGCTCGAGCATCAGGGTTGCCAGTGTGGTGAGGAAGACGCCGGTATACACCAGCGGCCAGCGCAGGCCCGATGTGTTGGCCATGGACGAAATGCGAGACAAGTTACTATCCTACGGCACTGCGGGCGAACCGTCCGAGTTGTGTTGCGAGTGGAGGGACGGTTCAGCAGGCGGCGCCGCCGCTGAGGCACTCGTACACTTTGCACTCGGTGTGACGGCCGCGGCGTGGAGATTGTTTCAACAGGCGGGACAACTCGTCGCGCAGGGCAGTGAGTGCGGCGATTTTGCGGTCGAGTTCGGCGACTTTAAGTTCGACCTTGCCGCACATGTCGTCGCAGCCTGCGTCGCGGCGTTCGAGGGCGATGATGCCTTCGATCTCCTTGAGGGTGAAGCCGAATTCCTGGGCCTGGCGGACGAAGCGCAGGGTGCGAATTGTGGAATCGGGATAGTGGCGGTAGGACTGGCCCCGAGGCGGCTGCGGGATGAGGCCAAGCCGTTCGTAGTAACGAATGGTCTCGACGTGCACGCCCGCTTCGGCCGCCGCGAGGCTGATGGTCCGGGCCTTGGTTGGGCGATCAGCCGCAGGAGCAGTCACCGCAGCACTCGCAGGGCGGATCGCACGGAGGGCAGGCCGGCGGGCAGCCTTCCGGGCAGCAGGGGCAGTTGCAGTTTTCGCAACAGATGGTTTCATTCGCGTTGGTCATCGTATGACCTCCTTCAGTGTAACTGTAAACTCCGTAGTTAGGTACGGAGTCAAGAGGCTCATACGAATAAAACGAGCGCGGCTTCGGCGCGGGTTCACGGCGGGTTCAGCGCGGGTAAGGATGGCCGCGGAGGGTGGCGAAGGCGCGATAGATCTGCTCGGCGGCCATGGCGCGGGCAAGTTCGTGCGGGAAGGTCATGGGGGAAAGCGAGAGCAGGACGGTGGCGCGGGCGCGCCATTCGGGCGGCAGACCGTCGTGGCCTCC
>CAYUZM010000108.1:0-11229 GCA_964449665.1 uncultured Solibacteraceae bacterium | reverse complement strand
CCCCAGCGGCCACAGGCTGAGCGCCACGTCGCCAAGCTCAACCTTTCGCTTCAGCGCCTCTTCCAATTGCGCCTTCAACACGGGCCGCAACTGATCGGGCGAGATGAGAATCCGCAACGCGACCACGCCCGCCACCGCCAATGCCGCCAATACACCGACAACGATGAGTAGTTTCTTTGCCATCACAATACATCCGCAAAACCACGTTTCAATTGACGAAAGAACAGGCCGCCCACAACGAAGGCGCCCGCACTGAACAGCAGCATGCCCGACACCTCTTCCCACGACGGCAGCCGCGAGGTGAGAATGCGGTCACGATAGGCGCGTACGAAGAGCGCCAGCGGATTCCATTGCAGGAGGAACTTCATCCCATCGGGATACTGCTCCTCGAAAACGAAGATCGGCGTCAGCCAGAACCACAAGGTCAGCACCACGCCTACCACTTGCGTGGTGTCGCGCACGTACACCTGCAGTCCCGCGGCGACCCATCCGATGCCCACCGCGAGTAGGCCCACGCAAAACATGTAGAAGGGGAGTATCAAAATCACCGGGCTCAAATGGCCCTCCCAAAGTAACGACGCGCCGACCACAAGCGAGAGTGTCAACAAATGGTTGATGAGCGAGCTAAAGAAGATGGAGATGGGAATCACTTCGCTCGGGAACACGGTTTTCGTGATGAGGCCGGCGTGATCCACCAGCGAATTCGACGCCCGCACGACGGTTTCCTGAAAGAGGAACCAGGGCAGGTATCCGGCCATCAGGTAAAGCGTGTAGTTTTGCGTCACGGCGCCCGGAGGCGGCGGATTCTTCATGCAGATCTGGAACACGAACGTCCAGCTCAGCAGCAGCACCAGCGGATGGATCAAACCCCACAGCCAACCCGCGGCCGAGCCCACGTAGCGCTGCTGGAAATCGCGGCGCACCAGTTGCCAGATGAGCGCGCGCCGCTCAATGAGATTGTTCACGAAAAGACGGCCGGGGACTCGCAAGTAACCAGGATAACGCCCGCGCTCAGGCTGGGGCGCGTGAAACTTCCGCGTTCAGGCCGGGGCTCGTAGGGCGCCCGATCTCAGCATGAGGCTCGTAGAGCGCCTACGCCCGAGATGGAGCGCGTAGAGCGCCCACGCCCAGGCCGGTGCGCGCAACGCCTCCCGCGTTCAGGCCCGCAGCGCGGGATCGACCTCCACTCCGAGCCCCGGCCCCGGCGGCAGCGGCACGTAGCCGTCGCGATCGATGAGCGGCGGATTCTTCATGATGGAAAAACGGTGGCGGTAGTCGGCGATGGGCGGGTCGTGCAGCAGTTCCACGTACGGCGCATGAGGCCAAGCGGCGACCAGGTGCAGATGGGCCACGGTACCGATATCGCCGCCGCCATGGTGGGGACAGATCCGCCTGCCATAGAACTCCGCCAGCGCCCCGATCTTGCGCAACGCCGTGACGCCTTCCATCACCATGCCCTCGGGCTGCAGAATGTCGTAAACGCCCTTCTCGCACATCTGCAGGAACTCATGCGTCAGGCGGTTGTTCTCGCCGCCCGCCAGCGGCACCGAGACGGCGCGGTTCAGCTCCGCAAGCTGATCGAAGGCGAATCGCGGCAGTGGTTCTTCGAGCCAGTAAACATCCATGCGCTCCAGCTCACGCGCCGTTTCGAGAGCGCGCTTATAGTCCCACAACACGCCCGGCTGCCAGTTGCCGCTCGACTGTGCCTGGTTGGCGTCGGTCATGATCTCCATGCGGCTGCCCACCGCTTTGCGCACCATCTCCACGGTGCGGATGTCCTCTTTCAGCGACGGATGGTGCAGGCGCAGCTTGATCGCCTTCCAGCCCTCGGACGCCAGCCGCGAAGCCAGTTCCGCGCGCTCCTCGGGCGTCGAGAGCTTCATCATGCTGGCATAGGCCGGCACGCGGTCCTTCGCGCCGCCCCACAACTTGTAGAGAGGCTGGTTCGAGACCTTGCCGATGACGTCCCAAAGAGCGATGTCGACGCTCGCGGCGCCGCGATAGGCCATACCTTGGGCGTAGTAGCGAAGCCGGGCCACGTGCTGCTCGGTATCGAAAGGATCTTTACCCACCAGTTGCGCCTTCACGGCGGGAAGCAGCGCCACGTCCATGCCGGGACCGATGCCCGTGATGCCCTGGTCTGTATGGACCTCGACAAACGAACCGCCACCAATGCGAATGGCGGTCTTCGTGCCTGGATTCCACGCCGGTTCGATATCGCCAATCTCCTTCACCAGCTTCAGAGGCACCACCTTCACATCGGTGATGCGGATGCGGCCCGGCGGGCGCGGCGTCTGCGCGGCGGACACTAGCGGCAAGGCGAAGAGCGAACGGCGTGTCAGCATGATCGGCCACCCATTATTTGCGCCTGGAGGGCACGCGTCAACGGGGCGATGGTAGAGTCATTCGATATGACCAGCCGCCGCCATTTCATGGGTTCCTCATTTGCCGCGTTGGTGCAGGCCGCGCAATCGAATCCGCGCATCCAGGCCTCGCGCGACGCGGCCATGGCGGTTCTCAAGCCGACTCCGAAGCAGCTCGAACATGGTCTTGAGTTGCACGCGCAATCGCTGGTAGTCGAATCGTACGGCTTTTCACCGCGCTCGGCGATCGACGGGGCGGCCATGCGGCAGGCAATCGATGCCGGCGCGGGCGGTTCCGAATTGGACGACCTTCACACCGAGTTCCTGCTTTCGCGCGTGGCCAACGACCCCGCACAGCGCGACGAGTACCTGACTGCGTGGCAGGCTTCCGGCGTTACCTGCGTGCTACAGAACGCGGGCGAAGAGAGCAGTACGCCGCTGCGCATTTTGAAGCGGCTGGCCTACATCACGTACCTCACCGACATGATGCGCGGACAGGTGGCGCGCGCCGCCGTGCCCGACGATATCGAGGCCGCCAAGAAAGCCGGCCGCCACTGCCTCTACCTCACCGGGAACGGCGTCCCGCTGGCCCAGGAGGGCAACTCGGTGGCCGAAGAGCTGGCCTATGTGAGGCTCTTCTTCCAGCTCGGCGTGCGCATGATGCACCTCACCTACAATCGCCGCAACGTATTGGGCGACGGTTGCGCCGAACCGGCCAACGGCGGCTTGAGCGACCTCGGCCGCGCCGCCATCGACGAGATGAACCGCATCGGCATCATCGTCGACGTCGCGCATTCGGGCTGGCAGACAAGTCTGGAAGCCGCCAAGGCGTCGAACAAGCCGATGGTGGCAAGCCACAGCGGCGCCGTTGCCGTGCATCGCCACATCCGCTCCAAACCCGACGAGGTCATCCGCGCCATCGCCGATACCGGAGGCTATGTGGGCGTCTACAGCGTCACGTCGTTCCTCGGCCACGGCGGCGACATCAGCGCCATGCTGGACCACATTGAATACCTGGTGAAGCGATTCGGAGCGCAGCATGTGGCCATCGGCACGGACCTCGCCTACATTCCCATGGCCGCGGCCGCCGAGTACAAGAAAATGGGGCCGCGCCCGAAAGCTCGGCCCTCCTATGAATCGCTATGGCCTCCGGGAGCGCTCGACAATCGCTCGCATCCCAGCCTGGCTTGGACCAACTGGCCGATGTTCACCGTCGGCATGGTGCAGCGCGGCATTCCAGACGAGGCGATCCGGCAGATCCTCGGCGGCAATGTTATGCGTGTGGCGCGCGCGGTCTGGCCCGCCTAGCCAATCTGCGCTTTGCAGTACTCAAAGCACTTCTTCACTTCGGCCACCGCGTCGGCGCCCTTGTATTCGTATTCGATGTTGGCGGGAATATTGAACTTTTTCGTGCGCAGCGTGTTCAGCACGGCTTTGATCGGCGTATCGCCTTCGCCGAACGGCAGGTTCGCGCCCTGATCTTTCTTCCGGTCCTTCAGGTGCAGCGTGACGATCTTGCCCGCGTTCTTGGTGAGGTAGTCGACGGCATCGAAGTTGGCCGCCGTGAAGTGGCCGATGTCGAGGTTCACGCACAAGTATTCGCTCATGCCCTCCATCGCCTTGGCGAAGTCTTCGGGCGTGGCGAATTCGTTCTCGTGAATGCGGGAGTGGTTGTGCATGCCCACGCGAACCTTCGCCTTCTTGGCAAACGGATCGATGCGGCGCGCGGTGGTCACGTTCGAACTCGCCGTGAGCACCTTGATGCCAAGCGCTTTGGCCATGTCGAAGCCGCGCTCGATCTCTTTGTCGGTGAAGTCCTCGCGGAAGCTGTAGTTATACGCATAGAGCAGAATGCCCGCGTCGTCGAACTTCCGGCGCACGCCTTCGAAGAGGCTCATCGGCGTTGAGAGGCGCCACTCGCGTACCGCCTCGCGCGACACGCGCTGGCCGCGGCCCGGTTCAATGTGGCCCTGCCACAGTTCGACCTCGCCCAGGCCGATCGTCTTCATGGCTTCAATGGCTTCGTCCAGGCCACGGTCGCGGAAGCTGTAGCTTTGCACGCCAAGCCGGACGCCCTTCACGCGGGAGTCAATCTTTGCCCCCAGGAGACTAGAGGACTTCACTAGGGTAAGCGCGGATGCTGAGAGGAAACTTCTACGGAGAATCATAGGCCCTACTAATGTAAAACACTAATCACACCGATGTATGGGGAGCCGAAAAGGCTCTCAGATGTTCAAAATCCTCGCTCTCATCGGCGGAACTCTGATGACCTTGCTGCCCGCATATGGGGGGAGCCAGCTTCGCGTCGCGGGAATTCCCCTAAAACTGCCGGGCAATACACTTGTTTTACATGTGAGCGAGATCGTACATCTTACGCCGGACGAGAATGGGAAGGTTTCCGGGGTCGATCCCAGGGAAACCCCTGAGAATGTGTATCGGCTTGTACGCGAAGCGGCGCGCGCGTGGACCCAAACCGGCAAAGCAGCGCTGTCGATACAGGTCGAGCGGTCGCCAGAATGGAAGCTGAGCGAGTCGAAACTCAATCTGGTCACTTTCACCGACACCGAGCCGTTCGATAGCGGAATGTGTGACAAGACGCTCTACATCGCGTGCACGCTCGTTTTCCATGACGACGCCACCGGTGAGATCCCGATGGTGAAGATCGCCTTCAATCCTTATAAGCAGCATTCCTCGCTCGGCAAGAAGGGCGCGCACGATTTAGGTGTCGTGCTGCTGCACGAATTGGGACACGCCGTGGGACTCGACCACTCGGCTGCCCTGGACGCCATTATGAGCCCGGTTGTGGAACTGGAAATGCCCACCGGAAGCGCCACACCACGCCGCCTTTCGGGTGACGACGTCGCGACGATTGCCATGGCCTATCCGCTGCCCGAACCGGTAGTGCCCCCGAGCATCCTCGCCGGCGCCGTCACCCGCGACGGAACCGTGGTCGCCAAAGCCCACGTGGTTGCCTTTGACCGCCACGGCAAGACGGCGGCCGCCACGTTGAGCGGTTTGGATGGCCGCTTCCAATTGCAGGTTCCGCCGGGAGAATACCGGCTGGCGGTGGAGCCTCTGGATGGTCCGGTACACGCCGCGCAGACATGGAGCGATCAGGCGGCGCCGCCGGACTTCGCCAGCCTGTGGTGGACGCAGGGCGGCGGTTCGTCCGAGGCAGGCGACACGGTTCTGCTGGCCGAAGGCGAGTCGCGGCAGGGGATCGACTTTGCCCTCAATTCGACTCCTCCGGTGAATGCCACTACGATCGGCATTGTGGGCGAAGGCGGGCTCTATCTCGGAGCCGCGCACGTCACAGTCGCCCGTGGCCGTGAGTATCCGTTGGCGCTCACGCGCACGCCGCCGGAAGGCGCGGCTCGTGTCCGGTTCACCCTGGCCTCGATCGAACTGCCGACGCTGCCGACGGTGCCCTCGTCGGCCCCGCAACTGGTCCGCCAGCGCATTCGCGTTCCGGCCGACGCGCCGTTGGGCTCTTACACGCTGACCTATGAAAGCAACGGCGCGATCTCGTTCCTGCCTGGCGCGCTGGAAGTGGTTTCCAATCCCGCCGTGCGCTCGGTTTCGTGGTTGGAAGACGGGTGGTTCCTGATCACCGGCGAAGACCTGGCGGGAGAAGAAACCGCCGCCGCCGAGGACGAACGGCCGACGCAACTGGCGGGGATCTCGGTGCGCGTTTCCGACCAGTTTGCGGAACTGTACAAGGTCTCTCCGACGGAGATCATCGCACGCTGGCCCGCCGGGTTGGAACAGGCCGAAGCCGCGGTGAGCGTAATTGCCGGCACCGGCGTCACCAGTGAGCCGCTCAGCCTGATCGTGCATTAGGGACCGTACAATGAGTGCTTGCTCGCAGGCTCCCTTTTCGGCGCGGTCATCACGCTCGTCACCTGTTACTTCGCCGGCCGCATTCTTTGGCGCGACGGGGAAGCGCCGCACCAGTTTGCGCTCGGCGCGGCAGCATTTGCGAACCTGATCTTCCTTCTCGGGTGGTGTGGGGCGCTCACAACGGGAGCGCTGATCGCCGCCGCCGTGCTCATCTGGGCTCGTGCGCTGATGGGCTTGGAACTTCCAGTTGTCCACTTCCGCCCCCGCTGGTGGTGGGCGCTCGCGGCCCCCTACTTCGCGTTTCTCCTCATTCACGCCGCCGGACCGCCCACGCAGCCCGACGAGGTGACCTACCACCTGGGGCTCGTCCGCGAGTGGCTTCGTTTGGGCCGTTTCCCCGCTCGGGTGGGCTTTTACGAATCCATGCCGCAGCAGTCGGAGCTGTTGTTTGCCTTTGCCTACGCGCTGGGCGGAGTGTCAGCGCCGAAGCTGGTCCACCTGGGCTTCCTGGGAGCGATGCTCGCCCTCATGGTGCGCATGTCGGGCCGTTTCGCACCGGTGGTGCTGGTTGCCGCCTCGCCGGTGGTGATGATTGACGCCGCATCGGCCTACAACGACGTGATGCTGGCATATTACGCGCTCTGCGTGTACCGCGCGCTGCAACTGGAGTCGGCCGGGCGCGCGGGTTTGCTCGCCGGCGCCGCGTATGCGGTCAAAATGACGGGAGGCGTTTTTGCGGCGGGAGCGTTCGCCTGGCTTCTGCTGCGGAGGAACGGTTGGCTTCGTTTCGCAGCCGGCGCACTGGTCTTCCCCGCCCCGTGGCTTATTCGGAACGCCCTGCTCGCGCGGAACCCGTTTGCGCCGTTGATGAACGCCTGGTTTCCCAACGAGCACTTCCATCTCTCCACGGAATGGATGCTGCGGGAGAATCTGGCCACCTACAACGTGCATGGCGTTGACCGGCTGCTTCACCTTCTCTTCGGGGGCGGCATCCTCGGCGGCCACATCGGCGCCGGGTTCGTTTTGGCACCGCTCGCGTTCTGGGCGCTGCGCAAACCGGAGACGCGCGGATTCCTGGCCGCCGCGATCGTCGCGGTCTTGCCGTGGGGGGCCAACGCGGGCACACGGTTTCTTATTCCAGCGCTGCCGTTTGTCGCGCTCGCGCTGCCGCCCCAGTTCGCACTCCCGGCCGCGATTCTACAAACCGCCACGCTCGCTTGGAAAGCCCCGCCCGGATCGTGGCAACTGTACGGCTGGAGGGCCCAGGCCGAACCATCCGAACCGGGTGTGGTCAAAATGCTGGCACAACATACCCGCGAAGGGGATCGCGTTCTGGATTTCATCTCCGCGCCGATGGCGCTGCTCGATTCGACGCCGCTGACTCCGTGGGGGCACGTCTCGGCCGACCGCGCCGCCGCCGCGCTCACCCTCGCCCAGAATGCCGCGCCTGGGCTGCTCTATAGCGTCCGAGCCGACTGGCAACCCGTGCGGGTACGCACCGTCAGCCTGACGCTCTCGTCTCCAGGGCCCACCGCATTCCGCATACAGGAGCTCGCCTTTGGCCAACCGGCTGACTGCACGTTCACCGCCACGCGTCACACGCCGGAAACACCGCTGGCCTTTGACCGGACCGCGATCACGGGATGGAGCAGTTGGGCTCCCGCCCGCGCCGGCGAAGGAATCACGGTCACGTGCCCGAACGCCTTCGAAACCAGCGGCATGCGGGCCACGCTCGCCTATGTCTGGCAAGGCATGCAATTGCGGATCGAAGGCGACGGCAAGGTGCTGAACGCCGACCCCGGCTTCGCCCCGATCGCTCCCCTCAACTGGCGGCGTGCCGCCACGGGCGCGGTCCGGCGCGAAGGGTTCCGCTGGATTCTCGTGCGCGATTCCAGCGCCGGTTACGGCCCGCTGGGCGCCGATTTCCTCGCCCGGCCCCGCGATTGGGGACTCGAACTCACCGCCAGCGCCGGGAACGTCTACCTGTTCCGCGTGCCGTGATCCGCGGTGCCGGGCGCCATGATCCGGAAGAATATTGGAACAAAACGGCTACCGCGGGAGTAAGCATTGTGTATGACCAGCGAGCAGGTTGGGGAATCGGCTGTCCGGAAGCCGTTGCGATTGTGGCCGGGCGTGGCGATCGTGGTGGTGCAGTGGGTGGCCCGCTATGGTGTCCCGAAGATCGAGCCGGATTGGACGATCTACGGCATCCTGGCGAGCGCGGCGTGCGGACTGCTGGTGCTGCTGTGGTGGTTGTTCCTGAGCCGGGCGGCGTGGGTGGAGCGAATTGGGGCGGTGGTGGTGGCCGTAGCGGGGATGCTGGCGGCCAAAGCGCTGGCACATGAGTCGATCGCGACCGGCGCGATGGGAATGCTGTTTCCGATCCTCGCCATCCCGGCGGCATGTTTGGCGTTTGTGGTTTGGGCCGTGGTGTCGAAGAATTGGGGCGACGGCGCGCGCCGCGCGACGATGGTGGCGGCCGTCACCCTGGGATGGGGCGTGTGGACGCTGGCGCGGACGGACGGATTTTCGGGAAGCGGAGTGAACTACCTGCACTGGCGTTGGGAGCCAACCGCGGAGGAGCGCCTGGTCGCGTCGGCGGGTCCCCTTCCCTTGGCTCCGTCGGCGCCCGTGGCGGCCAAAGTGGCGGGGCCGGAGGTGACGGCCGAGGCGGCCAGAGGGGCGGCGCCAGAGATCGCGGCGCCAGAGATGGCCCCAACGCCAAAGCACGAGCACGTAGAGGACGCCGCGCCGGTGCCGAAACCGGCCGAAGTACGAAACGAACCCATGGCGGCGTGGCCTGGATTTCGCGGCCCGGGGCGCGACGGCATCGTGCCGGGACCACGGATTCAGACCGATTGGACGGCGAACAAGCCCGTGGAAATCTGGCGGCACGTGGTGGGACCGGCGTGGTCGTCGCTTGCCGTGCGCGGCGACCTGATTTACACGCAGGAGCAACGCGGTCCGGACGAAGTGGTGTCGTGCTACCGGCTTGCCACGGGCGAACCGGTATGGATGCACAAGGACGCGGCGCGGTTTTGGGAGTCGAATGGCGGACCCGGCCCGCGAGGGACGCCGGAGTTGGCGCGGGGGCGTGTCTATACGTTTGGCGGAACGGGGATCTTGAACGCGCTCGATGCCGGCACGGGTGCGGTGGTGTGGTCTCGGAACACGGCGAAAGAAGCTGGGACAACGTTGCCGACGTGGGGCTACTCGAGTTCGCCGCTGGTGGTGGGGGACATGTTGGTGGTGGCGTCGTCTGGGCGAATAGTGGCCTATGACGCGGCGACGGGGCAGCGGCGTTGGATGGGTCCCAAGGCGGGTGCGAGCTACAGCACGCCGCGGCTGGTGACGCAGGGAGGCGCGGCGCAACTGGTGCTGCTGAGCGCGGTGGGTGTGACGAGTTTCGCGCCGGCCGACGGCACGCAACTCTGGCGGCATGAATGGGAGGGCTACCCGATTGTGCAGCCGGGACTGACGCCGGACGGCGATTTGCTCATCAGCGTGAAAGACCAGAGCGGTCTGCGACGGCTCAACGTGGCGCGGGGCGGCGAGGGTTGGAAGGTGGAAGAGCGTTGGACGACGATGGGGCTAAAGCCCTACTTCAGCGATTTTGTCGTTCACAAGGGGCACGCCTACGGGTTCGATGGCGGCATTCTGTCATGCATTGGATTGGAGGACGGCAAGCGGAAGTGGAAGGGCGGGCGGTACGGGCACGGTCAGATGGTGCTGCTGGCGGGGCAGGATTTGCTGCTGGTGCTTTCGGAAGAAGGGGAAGTGGCTCTGGTGTCCGCGACGCCCGACAAGTTCAGTGAGGTGGGGCGCTTCAAAGCGATTGAGGGGAAGACTTGGAACCATCCAGTCGTGGCGGGCGATGTACTGCTGGTGCGGAATGGCGAAGAGATGGCGGCGTTCCGGCTGCCCGTGGAGCGTTGATAGTATCATCGACGCTTGTGAAGGGAGACCGGAATGCGGGCTGAGTTGGTGCTGTGTGCGTTGCTGGCCGTGGGTGCGGCGGAGGGAACGATCCTCTTCAAAGCCAACTTTGAGACGGGCAATTTGAGCGAATGGACGGCAACCGGAACGCGGAGCCAGAATGCGACGTCGCGCAACGTGGAAGTGGTGACCGACGTGGTGCGGGAGGGTAAGTATGCCGCCAAGTTCACGATTCATCCCGACGATGTCTTCAACGACCGGCAGTTGCGCGTCCAGATTGGCGGGCCGAAGGTAACCGTGGAGGAGGGGTCGGACACTTACACGTCGTTTTACCTCTATATGGCAGAGGCGCCCAAGGACCGGGACAACTTCTTTTATTGGGAAGGGACGCCCCCGCCGCGCTACAACAACGTGATGACGTGGTGGGTGGAGCCCAAAGAAGGCGGCGGGGCCGCGATCAAATATGGCACTGGCAATCTGGGGCGCAACGGCACGGAGTGGGAGGCCGACTTCACGCTCGGCAAATGGCACCAGTTGGCGATGCACATCCGCTGGTCTGAAGATCCGGCGAAGGGGCAGGTGCGGTTGTGGTTGGATGGGGTGCGCGTGATGGACAAGATGCTCAAGACGAAGGGGCCGGAGAGCGTGTACTTCTGCCAGCCGGGAATCCACAGGAGCCCGCATAAGGCTTCCGTGGATTCCATCTACTTCGACAATTTCGTGATGGCCGATACCTTGGCCGAAGTGGTGACGGAGGTGGCGCGGTGAGCCAGTTGAGCCGAAGGGGGATGGTGGCGGCGGGCGCGGCGGGATTGGCCGCGGCGGCACAGGGCGCAATTCCGATTATCGATACCCATATTCACTTTTTCGACATGGCGCGGCCGCAGGGAGTTCCCTACCCCGGAAAAGGCGGGCTCGGCGGGATCAAGAAGGCGGACGCGGCTTTGTTTCGCCAGACGGCGGCACAGTTTGGCGTGGTGGGAGCGGTAGAAGTGGGGGCGAGGCCGTGTATCGAGGACAACCCCTGGGTGCTCGTGGGGTTGCAAAAGGACCCGCAGAAGGTAGGGGCAACCGGGGCGCTGGGGGCGCG
>CAYUZM010000107.1:0-11283 GCA_964449665.1 uncultured Solibacteraceae bacterium | reverse complement strand
TGCTCGACCTGCCCTCGCTGCCCGAAACCCCGACCGCCCCCAACCGGCCCGTGATTATAGGCGCCGGCGCCGTGATCGGCCTTGTGCTCGGATTCGGACTGGTTGCCTTCCGTGAAGCCAAGGACGGCTCGCTCAAGACGCTTAAAGACGTGCGCACCTACACGCAGTACGTCGTGTTGGGTAGTTTCCCGCTGCTCGAAAATGACCTCATCATCCGCCGCCGACGCCGCATTGCCTGGCTCGGCTGGTCCACCGGCATCGTTCTTTCGCTGGTGTTGATCGGGTTTTCCGTTTACTACTACTACAGTGTTCGACTGTAAGCCCGACAGTTATTTGAGGCCATGGACGATATGACTAAAATGCATTCCCCGAGGATTCCAGCATGAGCCGCGTACACGATGCACTGCGCCGCGCCGAAACGTTCGGCACACCCCAGCCGCCGGCGGCGACACTGGCGCCGCTGGGCTCCATGATGTCGCAGCAGGCCTCGGTTGCCGAGCCCAACCTTCTGCATGGGTTGCTCGAGCAAATCAAAGAGGTTCCCTGGGACCCGAACCCGGAGGCGCACATCATCGACCACACCAAGGTCACCGACGCGCCGGCCGAGGAGTTTCGCAGCCTGCGCACGCGGCTGAACCACGTGCAGGGCTTGCAGCCGCTGCGCTCACTGGTGGTCACCTCGGCCTCGCCCGCCGAAGGCAAATCGTTCACGGCGGCGAACCTGGCCGTCGTCCAATCGCACCTGCAGGGCAACCTCACGCTGTTGTGCGACTTCGATTTCCGCCGCCCGATCGCGCACAATCTTTTCCAGATCGACCGCTCGCCCGGCATCACCGAATACCTGCAGGGCAAGGCGGCGCTGAGCGAAGTGATCCGGCGGATTCAGGGCACGAACCTGTTTGTCCTTCCGGCCGGCGAAAACGTAGCCAACCCGCTTGAGCTGTTGAACCTGCCCGAAGTGAAGACGTTGCTCACGCGCCTGCCGCAGTTGTTCAAGTGGATCATCATCGATTCGCCCCCGCTGCTGTTTGCCGCCGACGCGAACCTGCTGTCGACGCTGTGCGATGGAACGCTGCTGGTGGTTCGTCTGGGCGCGACGACGATCGATTCGGTCACGCGCGCGCTGCAGTCGATGAGCCACAACAACGTGCTCGGCGTGGTGGCCAACGGAGCCAAACGCGGAGAGCTCTACTCCAAGTACACCTACTATCACTCGTATTACTACGAGGACGACGAAAAGGGTGCAAAAGAAGCCGCGCCCGAAGAGGAGGAGGAGAGCTAGATTTCCGGCGCTCCCGCCCCAAGCACCAACGGCCGCGGCCCTCGCGGGTAGCGGCCGTTTTTCTGCTTTCGAATCCGGTTCCAGCGGAGGCCTGGCGCCGTTACGCTCGCCCCGCTACGCTCTCCCCAGCACCAGCGCCGAATTCTTGCTGCCGAAGGCGATGCAGTTGGCCACGGCGTGCTCGATTTGCAGCTTGCGCGATTGATTGGCCACGTAATCCAGCGGGCACTCCGGCGCCGCTTCCTCCAAGTTGATCGTGGGGTGCACCATGCCGTCGCGCATGCTCAACAGCACCGCCGCCATGCCGGCCGCGCCGCAGGCTCCCTGCGGATGGCCGATGATGCTCTTCACGCTCGAACCCGGCAGCTTTTCGGCATAGTCGCCAAAGGCGATCTGCACGGCTTTGGATTCGATGCGGTCGTTCAACTCGGTCGACGTGCCGTGATACTGCAGGTAGTCGATCTGCTTCTTTTCCAGCCCCGCCTCTTGAATCGCCAGCTCCATCGCGCGGGCCGGTTCTTCGCCGGACTCCTCCAGCCGCACGCGGTGGAAGGCCTCGCATGTGGCGCCGTATCCTTCTATGCGTCCGTAGATCTTCGCGCCGCGCGCGCGCGCCTTCTCCTCGTTCTCGAGCACGAAGAACCACGCGCCTTCGCTCAACACGAAACCGTCGCGGTCCACCGAAAACGGGCGCGATCCGCGGTGCGGCTCTTCGTTCCAGCGCTGCGTCATGATGCGCATCAACTGGAATCCGCGCAGGATCAGCGGCGCGATCGGGGCGTCGGTGCCGCCGGCGATCATCGTATCCATCACGCCGTGCTTGATGGAGCGGTAGGCGTAGCCAATGGCGTCGGTCGAAGAGGTGCACCCGTTGGAAATCAGGTGGCTGTAGCCGCGAAAGCCGAAGTGCATCGAGATCTCGCTCGCCATGGTGCCGGGCGTGGAGCTGGGAATCACGTACACGCTGCAATGCTTGATCAGGCCCGCGTAGAAGAGGCGGTATTGTTCCTCGCTGAACTCCTGCGCCGCGCCGCCGGAGCCGCACGATACGCCGATGCCGCGCAACTCGTCGCGCGTCATCTTCTCGGGTTCGAGCCCGGCGTCCTGCAGCGCCTCGGCCACGGCCGCGCGCGCCAGCGGAACCGCCCGCGGCACGTGGGGCCGGTCCTTCGGTTCGACCCACGCGTTCACATCGAGATCGTTCACCTCGCCCGCGATCCGCACCATGAATCCATCCGCGTTGAACCGCGTGATCTTCCGCACACCCGAGACGCCATCCAGGCAATTACGCCAGAAAACTTCCCTGCCAATGCCGTTGGGCGACACCGCCCCAATTCCCGTGATTGCCACTTGGGCCGTCATTCTTTCTCCTTGGGCCACTCGCGAAGGCGCAATGCCATACGAAGCCCTAAAGTTTACAACAGACCCCCAAATCCTCCCCGCGCGGCCGGAGCCTTTTACGGGAGAATATGAAAACCGGAGCGGGTCTGTGCCAAGGATTGATTGTATCCGCTACAATGAAAAGTTTGATCCCGCCGCCTGAGTGTTTCCCCGGATCGGGGGGATGAAATCCACCGAAACCGGGCGACGTTCCCTAACGTCCCAAGACGAGGCGCAGAGTGGAAAGGAACTATCGGTAAATGTTGTTTTGCAGGCGCAATCGCCTGAGCGCAATCCGTCTGTGTCTACTCTCCGCCACGACGGCCTTTCTGCTCTCCTTTCCGGTTTTGGCGCAGGCCCCTGCCCCGCAGGCCCCGCAGACTACCCCTCCGCCCAAATCTCAGAATCCGTTTGAAACCGTTCCGACATCTCCGGCTCCGCAGCAGCCCAAACCCGAAGCCCCCAAAACCCCGGCTCCCAAGCCCGGCTCCCCCTTTGAAGCGCCGAAGACCACCGAGGCGCCTCCGCCCGCGCCCGATCAGTTGGAAGACGTCGTGGAAGCCATCGAGTTCCGCGGCGCCCGCCGCGTGCCGCAGGATACGCTGCGCGCCCTGATCTTTACCAAGAAGGGCGACAAGATCGACAACGAAGCCCTTCACCGCGACTTCCTGGCGCTGTGGAACACCCGGCGCTTCGACGATATCGCGCTCGAGAAGGAACCGGGCCGCACGGGCTGGATCATCCGCTTCCGCGTCTCCGAGCGCCGCATGGTGCGCTCCATCAAATACGACGGCATGAAGTCGATCACCGTGTCGGAAATTCTCGACCGGTTCAAAGAGCGCCGCGTGGGCCTGACCGTCGAGACGCAATACGATCCCAACACGATCCAGCGCGCCTCGGTCGTGCTGAAGGAGTACCTGGCCGAGCGCGGGCGCCAGTTCGCGACCGTTGAACCCGAGTTGCGTCAGATTCCGCCGAGTTCGCTCGAAGTGAATTTCAAGGTCAAGGAAGGCCCGAAGGTGAAGGTCGGTGAAATCGACATCATCGGCAATCAGGTCTTCAGTGACCGCGTGGCGATCCGCTCCATGCGCGCGCTGCGTCCGATCGGCATTCCGCACTCGATTCTGTTTGAGAACCTCTTCGCCAAGTCCTTCGACTCCACCAAGCTCGAAATGGACAAGGACATGCTCCGCAACTTCTACCAGGAGCGCGGCTATTTCACCGCCCGTGCGCTCGATCACGAAGTCACCATCCACGACGTCGGCGGCGGTAAGTTCCGTTTCCCGCTGTTCTACACGAACAAGCCCGGCAAGCGCGCCACGGTCAAAATCAACTTCGAGGAAGGCCGCCAGTACAAGCTGAACAAGATCAACTTTGTCGGCGTCAAGCTGTTCCGCACGCCGGAAACGCTGATGGGCCCGGTGTTCAACATGAACGAGGGCGACATCTTCTCCACCGGCAAGCTGCGCAAGGGTCTGGAAAGCCTGCGGAAACTCTACGGCGAGTTCGGCTACATCGACTTTGTTCCCGAGCCCGGCTTCGACGTCATCCCCAACTCGGACAAGATCGACCTCAGCCTGAACGTCGACGAAGGCAAACAGTTCTTCGTGCGCCGCATCGACTTCTCCGGCAACACCACCACGCGCGACAAGGTGATCCGGCGCGAAATCCTGATCGACGAAGGCCAGGTCTTCAACAACCGTTATTGGGAACTTTCGATTCTGCGCCTGAACCAGCTCGGCTACTTCGAAGTGCTCAAGGAAAACGAAGCCGCCGACATCAAGCGCGACACCAAGACCAACACCGTCGACATCACGCTGAAGGTGAAAGAACGCGGCAAGAACAGCGTGCAGTTGAACGGCGGCGTCTCGGGTATCGCCGGTTCGTTCATCGGTTTCGGCTACGCCACCAACAACTTCCTCGGCCTGGGCGAAACGCTCTCGCTCGACGCGCAGTTCGGCGACCGTATTCGCAACGCCACCGTCGGCTTCACCGAGCCCTACCTCTTCGACCGCCCCATCCAGCTTGGCTTCACCGTCTATACGCAGCGGTTCAACTACGACCAGGGCCGCGAGGTTTCGCTGCTCACCGGACGCAACCTGTTGCCGCTCTACCAACAGCTCGGCCAGGACAATCTGTTGAACTACGTCTCCAACGGCTACGGCGCCACGATGAGCGTCTCCACGCCGTTCCGCATGTTCAAGTCGAGTTCGCTGTTCGGCCGTGTCTCGATGACTTACAGCTACGGCGTGCAGAACATCACTACTCTCTCCACGGCCTCCAAGCAATACTTCGAGTACATCAACTTCCAGGGCCTCGACGGGCAAAACTCGCTCACCGGCATTCGCACCAGCGCCGTCACGCCGTCCTACACCTACAACACGGTGGACCACCCGATTACGCCTTCGCGCGGCAAGAGCCTCTTCATCTCCACGCAGTTTGCCGGCATGGGCGGCAACGTGAAGATGATCGAACCGACGCTCGACTTCAAGATGTTCCGCGCCGGTTTCAAGAAAGGCCACGTCATCGGCTTCCACACGCTGGGCCGTTTTGTGACGGGCTACTCGGGCCAGACCGCGCCGCCGTTTAACCGCTTCTATATGGGCGGCGAAAACGACATCCGCGGCTTCGATATTTGGGGCATCTCGCCGATCGCCTACATTCCCAGCGCGGCCAACGTGCCCGTGCTCAACGCCGACGGATCGGCCCGTACGCAGAAGATCATCGTCGATGGCGTCGAACAGTTCGCCTCCGTCACGCAGCAGATTCCCGTCTACCAGCTCATCTTCCCCGGCGGTGACACGCAGGGCGTGGGCAACTTCGAATACCGCATTCCCATCGCCGGCCCGGTGACGCTCGCCGCCTTCTTCGACATCGGCGTCAACCGCCTGTCGCTGCCCGGCCAGTTGCGCCTGAATCCGGGACGCACGGCCGAGCTGAACGGCACCTTCCCACAAGCCGGCTTCGATGGGCGCGCCGTCATCGCAAAATCCACCCAGGCCGTACGCAGTTCGACCGGTCTTGAGTTGCAGATCATGATGCCCGTGGTGAACGCCCCGTTCCGCCTCTATTGGGCCTACAACCCGATGATTGTGCGGGAAGTGCTGGTGCCGCCGATCGTCGCCGACCGCGGTTATTTCCCCAACAACGCAACGTTTCTTGAGTCGCTCCGCTACTCCGGGCAGGCCTATCCGTTCTTTGAGAGGCGGAAAACCTTCCGGTTCACCATCAGCCGTACGTTTTAACGAGTCTTAATTACCGCAACAGGCCTCTTCCGCTATGCTAGGAACAGTCACTTTCCCAGGAGTTTCCACCGTGAACAAAGCGCTCATCGCCGTCCTTGTGGCCGGCGCCGCCACCCTCGCCTCCGCCCAGCCTCCCACAAAAGTGGGAATCATCAACATCCAGCAGGCCATTATCGCCACCAAGGACGGCCAAAAGGCCGCCGGTGAGTTGCAGACCAAGTTCGACCCGAAGAAGAAGTCGCTCGAAGCCATGCAAGGCTCCATCGCCGCGCTGCAGCAGGAACTTGCCAAGGGCTCCAATACGATGGCCGAGGCCAAGCGCACGCAGATCACCCGCGACATCGATCAGAAGACGAAGGAACTCCAGCGCGCCAGTGAAGATGCCCAGGCCGAATTCGAGCAGGAACAGAACAAGCTGCTGAACGACCTCGGCGGCAAGCTGGTTGCGGTCATCGAGAAGTACGCCCGCGACAACGCCTACACGCTCATCCTCGACGTCAGCTCGCCGCAAACGCCGGTTCTGTTTGCCGCCAACGGCGTGGAAATCACCAAGGAAATCGTCGACCTGTACGACAAGAACTCACCCTCCACGTTGCCGCCGGCGCCGAAGCCCGCCGCCACGCCGGCCGCTCCCAAACCGCCGGCCGCCAAGCCGCCCGCCGCCGCCAAGCCGTAAGGCCGCGCAGGGCCCCCACGCGGCGCCGAACAAGCGAAAACAACTTTGCCCGGCTCTCCCACGCGGAGCAGCCGGGCAAACTATTTTGCGGGCGGCGTGTCCGCCTCGCCGAGTGGCGCGAGTTCGAGTTGTAGCAGCACGGTGTCGAGCCAGCGGTCGAACTTGCGCCCGACCGAACGCAGAACACCCACCTCGCGAAATCCCATGCGCGTGTGCAGCCGGATGGAGGCAACGTTGGCGCTGTCGCCCACCACGGCCACCATTTGCCGCCTGCCCGCGCGCGCGCAATCCTCGATCAGCCGCGCGAGCAGCAGGCCGCCCAATCCCTGGCCGCGCATCGCGGGATCGAGATAGATCGAGCTCTCCACGGTGAAGCGGTAGGCCGGGCGCGCGCGATAAGGCCCCGCATAGGCAAAACCAACCACTTCGCCGTTCCTTTCGGCGACAAGGTATGGCAGTCCGGCGGCGGCGATGGCGAGCCTGCGCCGCTCCATCTCGAACTCATCGGGCGCTTCAAGCTCAAACGTGGAAGTGCTGTGGCGCACGTAGTGTCCGTAGATGCGCGCCAGCGCTTGGTCGTCGCGATCTTCGGCCAGGCGAAGAGAAAGTTCGGGCGGCATGGCTAAGCATGATCGTAGCGTGCTGGAATAGTTAAGAATTCCTAGTGATGCAGCCCAACGTGAATCAGTGGTGGAAGGACCTTCGAGCCAAGCGCGCAGGTACCAGTGAGGACCAGCTCTTCCTGCTGCTCACCTTGATCATCGGCGCGGTGGTGGGGCTGACCGTGGTCGCTTTCGTCGCCCTTACGGAGAGCCTGGGTAAACGGCTTCTCACGGCCAGCGCGCTGGAGCGTTTCCTCAGCCCGTTCATCGGGTCACTGTTGGGCGGATTCCTTCTGTGGCGCTTCTTTCCGGGAGCCCGAGGCAGCGGCATTCCGCAAACGCGCGTGGCTCTGCTTCTGCAGCGCGGGTTCATTCCCTTTCGCACCGTGCTGGGCAAGTTTCTCTGCTCCTCGATCAGCCTGGGCAGCGGCGTGGCGTTGGGACGCGAAGGCCCATCGGTGCAGATCGGCGCGGGAATCGCCTCCGTCGTGGGGCGGCGCATTGGTTTAAGCGAAGAGAAGGTGCGCTCGCTCATTCCCGTGGGGACCGCGGCCGCGGTGGCGGCGGCCTTCAATACGCCGCTCGCCGCCGTGCTGTTCACGCTTGAAGAGATTCTGGCCGACATGCACGCGCGCGTGGTCGGATCGGTCGTGCTGGGCGCGGCGGCCTCGTGGATTGTGCTGCGCCTCCTGTTGGGCGATGAGCCGCTGTTTCACGTTCCGTCTTATCAGTTGGTGCATCCGCTTGAATTCGGCATCTACGCCGTGCTCGGGCTCTGCGGCGGGCTCATCTCGGTTGGGTTTGTGAAGACCCTGCTCTGGCTGCGGCTGAAGTTTCTGCAGATGCCGGGGCGCTTGCGTCCGGTGGCTCCGGCGGCGGGCGGACTGTTCGTGGGCGTGCTCGCGCTGTGGGTGCCGGGGGTGTTGGGCGTCGGCTACCACCTGGTGAGTGAGGCGTTGGACAGCCAGTTGCTCTTGCAGACGATGCTGGTTCTGCTGGTGCTCAAGATGGCGGCCACGGCAATGTGCTACAGCTCGGGCAACGCGGGCGGCATATTCGGCCCCAGCCTGTTCATTGGCGCGATGCTGGGCGGCGCGGTGGGACAGATCGCGCACACGCTTCTGCCCGACTATACGGCGAGCGCGGGAGCCTATGCGCTGGTGGGCATGGGCGCGGCGTTTGCGGGCATCGTGCGCACGCCCATGACAAGCGTGATCATGATCTTCGAGGTGACGCGCGACTACTCGATCATCGTGCCCCTGATGATCGCCAACCTGTGCAGCTTTCTGGTGTCGCGGCGCTTTCAACCGGTCCCCATCTACCAGGCGCTCCAAAAACAGGAAGGCATCGAGATGCCTTCGGAAGAGAACCGCGCGGAACCGCTGTTGGTGGAGCAGGCCATGCGCCCCACTCCAGCGGGCGGCGCCGTGCCCATTCTCACACCGCCGGAGGAGTTCGTGCATCCGGACGACTCGCTCGACCTCGCCATGCGGCGGCTGGGCGCGAGTGGCCGCGACGAACTGCCCGTGTTGAACCGCGTCGGTCTGCGGCAGATCGGCGTCATTGGCAGGCAGGACGCCCTCGGCGCCTACGGCCTGGTTCCCGGCGCCAAGCCGCGCGAACCCGAACCGCCCGCCATGCGGAAGGACTTTCTGCCCGCCCTGGCCGGCGCCGCGCTCTTCGTTCTTCTACTGGTTTCCGGTATCGCCTACTGGCAGCGTTCCCATCGCCATTCCGGAGCGCAAGAGGACTACGAACAAGGCTGGAAGCTGATGGAACAGGGCCAGCCCGGCGACGCCGGCATCCGCTTTCGCACGGCGCTTTCGGCCGTTCCGGCCAATGCCCAATACCGGGTGGCGCTCGGCCTTGCGCTGGTGCAATCCGGTCACGCGCGGGAAGCCATCGTTCACCTGGAACGGGCCCGCCAGAGCGCGCCCGCGAATCCACACGTGCTGCTGGGGCTGGCTCGCGCGAATGCCGCGCTCGGGAACCGGTCCGCGGCCGAGGGCTTCTTCCGGCGCTCGCTTACCGCGGAGTGGCCCGCCGGTGAAGTCGCCGCACGCAAACGGGCTCGTCTGGAGTATGGCCGGCTTCTGCAGGCTGAAGGCAAGCAGCGCGAGGCCATTCTGAATCTGCGGACCTACCTCGACGAGTTTCCAACCGATCGCGAGGGCGGGCTATCCGCCGTCAGATTGATGGAAGAGTTGGGCGGCGCGGCGCAGGCCGAGGAACCGCTCGAAGTGCTGGGGCGCCGCTACCCGCAGGACGCCGAGGTATGGCTGGAGTTGGGCCAGGCAAGATTGGCGGCGGGCAAGGCGGCCGAGGCGTTGGAAGCGCTGCGCGCCGCTTCGCTGCTGCAGCCGGACCGCGAGGGCCTGGACGCCCGTCTGCGGCAGGCGGAAACCATGTTGCGTTTGAATCCTTCGGCGCGCGGCGTGCGCTACGAACAGCGCAAGTTGCGGACGGTCGAACTCGCAAAGCGGATGATCGCCGCCCGCGGAGCCTGTTTGGCGGCGGAGGACAAAGCCGCCCTGGAGAAGATTGCCGCCACCCGTTTCACGAGCAATGAGGGGATCGAAGCGGCCTGGGTGGAGTTGGCCAACCGTTGGCGGCGCGGTGGCGCGGGGTGTGGGCCCGACGCCGCCATCGATTGGATCGTGAAGCAGTTGGGAGGGTGACGCCGCCGCGCTCAGGCGCGCGTGGCAATCACTTCCAGGTACTCGGCGTCCACCTTGGTGGAACCGTGCTCCCCTTGGTTGTGGGCTGACCACAACTCCACCAACTCCTGCCGCAGCCGCGCCTGGCCATTCGCGTCCAAAGACGCGAAGGCGCGGGTCATCGGACCGTAGTTCACGCGGAAGAACTCCACCACTTCGGCCGGCGCGAACGGATAGTCGAAGTGATAGAAGCGCGGCGTGCATGTGAGTTTCGAGGTTCCGCCGCCAAGGCGCTGGCGGACGGTGGCCTCGTCGCCCCACAGCACGGGCGAGGGCATTCCGGGCGGAGCGATGTGCCTGCTGATGGCCTTGAACATCTCGCCGACGAAACCGCCAGGCGTCCAGTTGGCCATGGCGATCACGCCGCCCGGCCGGCAGACGCGGGTGAGTTCGGCCGCCACCAGTTCCGGCCGGGGTGCGAACATGGCGCCGATCAGACTGGTGACCGCGTCGAACTGCCCGTCCTTATAGGGCAGCGCCTCGGCGTCGCCCTCGTCGAACACCGCATCCAGCCCTTCGAAGGCCGCGCGCAGGCGGGCCTTCGTGAGCCAGTTCGTGGCGATGTCGCAGCCGGTAACTTTTGCCCCGGCACGGGCCGCGACCAGGGCGAGTTGCCCCGCGCCGCAGCCGACATCGAGCATGCGGGTTCCCGGCATCAGGCCGAGCCGCCGGAAGAACCACTCCGCGTCCTTCTCCATATAGCGCGAGAAGGCGTCGTAGTCCCCCGTCATCCACGTCATCTTGAGACGTGCTTTGAGTTCGTCGATCTCCATGGTTATGGTGGTCATCGTCATGGCTCCTCTCACGGCCGCGAGCCGTCGTTCTCCGCCCAGGCGATGAACTTTTGAGCGATGTTCTTGCCCATGGAGACGCCGGCCTGGTTGTCGATCTCGAAGTGGATGCCCGCCCAGATGCGCGAGTCGCCCGCTTCTTTTCCCATCGCGCGGATGGTGTCGGCGCGGTCGGGGAAGAGATAAGCAAGCACTTCGGCACGGGACGTCGAAAACGTCGAGTGGTTCGACGGGTACGACGGAAAGTTCGGCGCCTGGAACAGCGGCACCAGCGTCGTATCCAATTGCGCCGGGCGCAGATACCAATAGGTGAACTTGGCGTCCTGGCTGGCGATGAAGGCGTCGAAGCCCACGGCGCCGAGCAACGCATACGCGCGGGCGGCCTTCGGCGGGTTCGTCTCCAGCTTGTCTTCGAGCACCCAGCGGTTCAACTGCATGATCGCCCACGGGAACACACCCTCGGGCGTCTGCCAGTAGAGCGCGCGGGCGTTGGTGTTCAGGTTTGCCATTTTGAGCGCACGCGGGTAACTCTTCACAACGGCCATCTCGGCCGTCACTTGTTAAGAGTTGCATGGATGTCGCCGGGCGGG
>CAYUZM010000106.1:0-11311 GCA_964449665.1 uncultured Solibacteraceae bacterium | reverse complement strand
GACGATTTCCGGGTTGCTTGTCGAGAGGCGGGCGACATCAACCGGGTAGTCGATGACGATGCTCTTGCCGGGCGTGATCCGGATCTCCTCGGCCGTAGACTGCGCGCGTAACGCCGGGGCGGCGGCCACCAAGGCCAACGCCGCGAGACCGCAAGCAGCGCGCAGCAGGGCCGAACGATCAGCCTGAGTATTCTTGGAGAACATTAGTTCCTCCCGACGCCGTTCTGGCGTGGATTATTGACAACCTCGACCGTCTTCTGGGTGCCCCGGATCACTACGATCTGGTCAGGAATGGGGGGCGGAGCCACAGGCACCGGAGCGGGGGTGACCGCTTGCGCCACTTCAACCGGACGGGGCCGCGGACGGCGCACGGGCTTGACCTCTTCGGAGCCATCCTCGTTCGTGCCGGTGGCGCCGGAGCCGCCCTTCATGTTTTTGTACAGTGCGGCCAGTTTCTGGCCCGTTGTCGTGGTAACCGTTTTGTCCGAGGAGTTGCGCAGGACCAACTGAATCTTGGTCTCCGTGCCGGCAAGCGTGAGAACTTCGGCCTGTTCGGGCGACACCAGGAGCGTCACGACGGGGGCGTTGATGGCCTGGCCTCGCGCGTCGGGCTGGATCGTTTGCCCCGCGCTGAGCACCGTGATGTCCTGGAGTACGGTAGTCGTCATGCTGAAGGTCTGATCTCCCGGCGGGCGGCCGGTGACGAGTACGTCGACGTGCATGCCGGGAAGCACGAATCCGGCGACGCCGACGACTTCGTTGACGCGAACCGACACGGCGCGCATCCCGACGGGTATGACGGGCGCAAGCCCCATGCCAGCGCCTCGCGCGGCCAAGCGGCCGTCCAGGATCGGTTCATCCAGAAGGATGTTGCTGATCACAGGCCGGTCGATTACCTCTTCGACCTTGCCGAAGGCACCCTTCGGGAAGCCTCCCGCCGGTACTTTGACGACCTTCACATCGTCAGGCTTTACACTGATGCCCACCGACAATGGCTTAGCGGCGACGACGACGTCGACGAGACTGTCCTGATCGGACTTCTTCGAACTTCCCCCGGCCCGGGCCGACATCTGGTAGAAAATACTCGACACCACCAGCGCGAACACCAGGCTGACGCCGAGAACGGTCAAAAACCTGCGATCCATAGCGTTACCTTTCCTTGAGAATCACGTGGCCGGCCTCTGGCTCCGGCAACTCCGTTTGCGACTCTCGCGATCCTTCCCGCCGCCTTGCGGGCGGCCACTTCCCATAGAATTCCGTCAAGGCCTTGCGGCCAACAATGCCAACCAAACCCCAGTTGCAATGGCCGGGGCGTACGGGATCGAGATGGCAGTATCCACCTTCTCCGCGCGGCGCTTCCGCCGGAGCGTATGTACGCCTAAGACAACGACCGCCAGCAACCCTCCCACGACGGCGGTGAATAGCGCTGCCTGCAGCAGGCGGCCCGTACCCAAGAGGGCTCCGAAGCCGGCCATGAGCTTGACGTCGCCGCCACCCATGCCACCGAGGAGATAGAAAACCAGAAAAACCAAAAATCCAGCGACCGAGCCGAGAAGCGCCGTACCCAGGCCGCTCCATCCGGATGCCGTCATCTGGCAGGCGATTCCCCCTGCAAGGGCCGCCACGGGCCAAAGATTCGAGATCGTGCGCCGCGCAAGATCCTCGGCGACGGCAGCTCCACCGATCAGCAGCGCCACGGTGTACTCCGCGTAAGGCAGTGTGAACCATCCAAGATCGAACCCTGCTACAGAAGCAATCATCCGCGCGACCTCCCTTTGGAGGGGACCTTGGCGGAGTGTCGAGGTGCTTCCTCGGTCTCGGGCGCCTTCCCGGCGGTTTCGCGGCTCACAGCGGTTTCGCGGCTCACGGCGGCGTGCAAGCGCTGAATTCCGTCGGAAACCTTGCCCGAACCACTGTTCGGATCAGCGGGATCGGCTTGAAACGGCGACCGTTCGAAGGGAGAGCCGGTGAAGCAGGTCTGCAGCGCATACTCGACCAGGAGTTGTCCGGAGGGCAACCGCCACCCAGCCGATGGGCCGGGCAACGAGGAGCGGGACTCGCGGCGCGCATCGCCCGAGGAAGCCGCCCCAGTCGCCGACGCGCCCGCTGCGCGATGAGTGAGGGCTGCCTCACGCACGGGTTCCGCCGGATTTGGATCCTGCCGAATTGTGCGGAGTGACTTCATCGAGAGCAATCTCCCATAGAGATTTCGGACGCCACAGGGCATTCCATTAGTGCCGCCCCCATATTTTTCCCGGCACCAGGGCGCCACCTAGCGCCCCGGCCTGGCGCTTTGGGTCAACTTTTTGAAAAACAAGGGCCTTGCCGTCGTCTGAGAGGAGCTTCCAACCGGGATGCTGTTTGAGCAATGCGGCCAGCGGCCATTCGGATGGAACCAGGGCAACGGTAAACCCATGACGTTCCAGTAATAGGTTCCAATCCCAGCCGCCATGCGAAATACGCAGATACTCGTTGCCGATCTTGGGTCCGTAGAAATCGCTGCGGCCATCCACGAAAACCCTCTGTTCCGGCCAATAGTGGAAGAGGATATAGTCACCCCACTGATCGGAGGTGAGGAGCCGGGAGTTTCGCATGAGCCCTTCGTGTTTCCGAATCAGCTCGATCGGAAATTTCTGAGTGGGAAAGTCCTGAGGCCAATGGATCGGCTCCTGGACAGCGAGCAACACGCCGAGAAACGCGAGAGGCCAGAAACTGGACCAACGCAGGCCGGCGGTCAGATCGGCGGAAAGCGAATGGAGGATAGCGCGGACGCTCTTGCGCCCGGCGCCGGAACAGTAGGCGTCCCACAGACGCGTCGCCTCGCAGGCGACAATGGGGCCGGCCAAGGCCGAGAAGAGAGTAATGTGCCGCGCGCTGGTAAGCGATTGGTGGGCCCAGAACAGGATCCACAACGGTTCCACCACCCGGCGCCGTGACAGCAGGGCCGCCGCGGACAGGAATGCCGCGAACAACAACATTTCGTACTGAAGCAGTCCTTCTCCCCGGAAGGTGGGAGCCTGGAACTCCTGCACCACCGATTTGATCCAATCCGAGTTCAGATAGGCGACGATGTGCTGGTGGAGTTTCCACCCGTATGGGTTCACGAAAGTGGCGAGGACGCAGGCGAGCGTCAGCATTCCGTAGCGGAGGGCAGGCGCGAAGGTCGACCTCGGCTCCTTCCAGTTCCAGCCCGAGGTCCAGGCCAGTTCGACGGCCGTTCCGGCCGATAGCAACCCGAGGAAAGCAATCAGCGCCAAGAAACCGCCATGGAGGTTGGTCCACAGAATCGTGAGCGGCACCAGCAGCCAGATCAGGTTGCCCGTCTTGCGGCGGTCGGCCTCGATGATCCACAGGCTAAGCGGCACGAAAAGAAGCGTGAAGATGTGCGGTCGCGCCAGGTAGTGCAGCGAGCAGGCGCCCACGGTCACCAGTGCGATCAGCAGCGAGAGGATTCCGTTGGCCCCACGCCAGGCCATGTAGCGGAGAATGACCCAGGCGAACAGGGCGATCCAGGCGCCGGCAAAGAGAGTCACGCCCTTCAAACCGAAGTGATCGAACAGAAACGCGAACCAGACATCAGAACCCCACTCCCACGCAAACCACGATTCGCCGGCCTTGGAGAACGAGAACATGTCCGTGTACGGGAATTTGCCCTCGGCGAAGATCCACTGGCCGGTGCGAATGTGCCACCCCGTATCTCCGTCAGCCAGCAACTGCGCCCAACCGTGTGGCGAGACCAAAAAAGTCCACGTCATGATCGCGACGAAGAAGCAGTCCGACAGGGATGGCGTCAACCAGCGGGCCCAGGCGCGCCGCGACGGCTCGTCCCGGGTCATACCCAGGGAGGGAGAGGCAGCGTTCACGCGATCACCTCACCGGCGCGGCCGGCCGTTGCCGCCGCCGGGGACTGGGCGGAGGGCGCAAGCAGTTGCGGCGCGTATTGCGCCAACTGGATGCGGTCCCGGAGGCCAGTTTTTTCGAAAATGTGCATCAGGTGCACCTTTACCGTGCCCGCGGTGATGCCCATGGCCTCGGCGATTTCGCGGTTCTTTAGTCCCATCTGCACGTTGGCAATCACTTCGCGTTCGCGAGTGGTGAGGCGCCGGGCCGTATTCTCGGATTCGCTGAGCGGGGCGGGCTCTTTCAGGCCAGCCTCGAGTTCGGCGCGAAGGATGGCGCGCAGGTCTTCGGGAGAAATCTTACGGTTGATCCAGGAGGCCGAGGCGGAGCGCTCCATCTGCCGTTTCGCGACGTCGGAGACAACCATGTCCCACAGCAGCACGCGCGTTTGCGGCGCGCGCGCGCGGACGGTCATGAGCAGCTCCATGGTCCGGCTAAGGCCCGACATAGGCGTGGCCAGCAATAGGTCGCAGGGTTCCTGGCGGAGAAGCCCGATGGCCGACTCCAAGTTATGCGCCACCCAGGCCACGGAGAACTCGTCGTCGCCAGACAAGGCGGCGCGGAGCCCGGATGCAAAGATCGGATCGGCTTCCAGAATGGCTGTGCGGATGCAGTTCAAGAGAACTTCCTCTGGAAGCTCTATCGACCACAATGTGCTTGGAGATTAGGGGATACGCCGCAGAATACCTAGGAACATCCTTAAGACGCGGGCCCTCTAGGTCCGGGGGACCTACGACAGTAGCGCCTGCCCGATGGCGAGGACGGTTTTCTCGTCAAACCGGCGTCCGACAATCTGCGCACCGATGGGCATGCCGTCCCCGTCGAGACCGCAGGGTATCGAAAGCGCGGGCAGTCCGAGCACATTTATTCCTCGCATGAGCCGGGTAGAGGCGAGGCGCACATCTTCGGGCTGACCGAGGATATCGATGGTCGTCTGACCGATTTTGGGCGCCGTGGTGGGGGTGGTGGCGGTGAGGAGGCAGTCGGCGTGCTGCCAAACGGATTCGTACCGGGCCATATGAATGCGGCGGAGACGCTGGGCGTTCACATAGTCGGTGGCGGGCAGAAGCCGGCCCTGATCAAAAAGGGCTAGAACATCGGCGCCGAAGTCGCCGCGGCGATGGAGGTAGGGCTCGATCGCCGCGGAAGCCTCGCTTAACAGGATGACGCGGCCGATGGCATTGATGGCGGCGATATCAGGCACGTCGACAGGCACCAGGCGCGCGCCCAGGGATTCGGCTTTCTTCTGAAGAGAGGCGACCGCGGCGGCAACGGAGGGCTGGAGGCCGTCGTAGTAGAAGGAGGTGGGGATGCCGATGCGCAGCCCCTCGATCGAGGGTTCGGCGGGTGGCGTGTAGCGGTCAACGGGCGCACGCGAGGAGGACTCGTCGCGTGGGTCGTATCCGGCGAGGACCTGGAGGGTGACGGCGCAGTCGTGGGGCGTGGGGGCAAGCGGCCCCATGTGGTCGAGGGTGAAGTCGAGGGGCAGGACGCCGTAGCGGGAGACGCGGCCGGTGGTTGGTTTGAGGCCGGAAGTACCGCAGAAGGACGCCGGGATGCGGATGGAGCCGCCCGTGTCGGAGCCCATGGCCATAAGGACAACGCCGGCGGCGACGGCCGCGCCCGAACCTCCGCTGGAACCGCCCGGAATGCGTGTGACGTCGTGCGGGTTGCGGACGGGCCCGAAGTGGGGATTGTTGCAGGTGATGCCATAGGCGAACTCCTGCATGTGCGTCTTACCGATAATGATGGCGCCAGCCGCGCGCAGGCGTTCGACGACGGCCGCGTCGTGATCGGGAACATGGTGAGCGAAAATCTTCGAGCCTACCGTGGTTCTGGTTCCCTTGGTGCAGAAGACGTCTTTGACGGCTACGGGAATGCCGTGGAGCGGGGAGCGCGATTCGCCGCGCGCGAGTTCGGCGTCGCACAATGCGGCATCGGCGAGAGCCTGTTCCTCCATCATGGCGAGGAATGCATTGGTGCGCGACTGTTCTTCCGCGGCCGCTTTAAGCGAGAGCCTGGTGAGTTCGACGGCTGAGACGCGTTTGGCTCGCAGTTGCTCGCCAGCCTCGGCGATGGTGCGGAACGGGAGCCGGGTGCTCATGCGGTCCACTCCGTGGGCAGGCAAACGGTGAAGGCAGGTTCGGTTTCGTCGGCCAAGGCGGCCGTCAACGGGCGGAAGGCGGCTTCCAGTCCTTCAAGGGGGCCAACGACGCGGTCGAGCTCGGTGGCCGGGATATCGGGGGCGAGGGCGGCTGCGAGTTTTCGGTAGTCTCTCTGCGGACGGTCCATGGGATGTTATTGTAAGTCGGCGATGGGTGTCGAGTCTGTCACGGTCATTTTGGTTGCGGGCATGTCGGGGTCCGGGAAGAGCGAACTGGCGGCGTCGCTACGGCATCGCCTGGCGAGCGCGACGATACTGCATCTGGACGGCTATTACTTGCCGTTGACCCATCTGGCGTGGGACGAGCGCGCACGGGTAAACTTCGATCATCCCGATTCGCTCGACTGGCCGCTCATGCGCGAGCACGTGGCGGCGCTGAAGCGGGGGGAGGCGGTGGAAGTGCCCGTGTACAATTTCGCGCAGCACGACCGTGAGCCATTCACGGAGCGGATGGAGCCGAGGCAATATCTCGTCGCGGAAGGACTGCTGGCGCTGGCGGACGAATCGTTGCGGGCGTTGGCGGATTTGGCGGTGTTTGTGGAGACGCCTCCGGAAGTGTGCCTGCAGCGGCGCATCGTGCGCGATGTGGCCGAGCGGGGGCGTACAGCTGAATGTGTTGCCGCGCAGTGGGAGCGGACGGTTTGGCCGATGGCGCGTGAGTTCATTTTGCCGTCGCGCGAGTGGGCGCAGGTGGTGGTAAGCGGAGAGCAGGCGGTTGAGGAGACAACGGACCAGGTGGTGCGGCAATTGGAGGTAGCGGCGCGATGAACCGGCGGGAGCACATACGCATACTGACGGGAGCGGCCGGCGCGCTGGCAGCGGGAGCGCAAACGGGAGCGAAACCTCCCAATATCCTGATCCTCTTTACCGACGACCAGCGCTTCTCCACTCTGAACGCACTGAACAACCCTGAAGTGCGCACGCCAACGATGGACTCGCTGATGCGGCGCGGAACCACGTTCACGCGAGCGGGAATCATGGGCGGAACGATTCCCGCGGTGTGCGCGCCGAGCCGCGGGATGCTGATGAGCGGGCAGACACTATTCCACGTCCATCACAATTTGATCGACGCAAAATCGCCCGCGGAGAAACGGCGGCCCTATCACTTGTTTCCCGAGGTACTCCGCGAGCGGGGTTATGTGACGTTTGCCACGGGCAAATGGCACAACGGCGAGGCGACGCATGCGCGTTGCTTTTCGGCGGGCGAGAACATTTTCTTCGGCGGGATGTCGGACCACGACAAGGTGCCGGTGGCGGACTACGATCCAACGGGCGCTTACCCGAAAGAGAAGCGCTATATCGCCAAGGGATTTTCGACGGAGATCTTCAGTGATTCGGCGATCCGGTTCCTGAAGGGCCACAAGGGCGCCAAGCCATTCCTGGCCTATGTCGCTTACACTTCTCCGCACGATCCGCGCATGGCACCGAAGGAGTTCGCCGACCTTTATCCTCCGGACAAGGTGAAGCTGCCGGAAAACTTTCTTCCAGAGCATCCGTTCGACAACGGCGAGATGAAGGTGCGCGACGAAGCGCTGGCCGCGTGGCCCCGAACGCCCGAAGCCATGCGGGAGCACATCGCGGCCTACTACGCGATGATCACGCACGTGGACCATCACATGGGGCGGGTACTGAAGGCGTTGGAAGAGAGCGGGCACGCGGAGAACACGATCGTCGTGTTCGCGGCGGACAACGGGCTGGCCGTGGGCCAGCATGGTTTGTTGGGCAAGCAGAATCTGTACGAGCATTCGATGCGGGTACCGCTAGTGGTCGGTGGGCCGGGGTTGCTGAAGGGGAAGCGGACGGAGGCGTATGCGTATCTGTTCGACCTATTCCCGACGCTATGCGAGTTGACGGGCACGCCGACGCCGGGGACGGTGGAGGGATTGAGCCTTGCGCCGGTGATCCGCGGGCAGAAGGCGAAGGTGCGCGAGTCGATGTTCTCGGCCTACCGGACGTTTCAGCGCGCGGTGAAGGACGAGCGGTACAAGCTCATTCGCTATTACGTGAATGGGAAGAAGACGACGCAGTTATTCGATTTGAAGCGCGACCCGATGGAGCGGAGGAACCTGGTCGGCGAAGCGTCGCAGGCGGCGCGAATCGAAGGGTTGAATGCGTTGATGAAGGAGTGGATGAGGAAGACGGAGGATATTGTGGAGGCGGGGGCGTTCACGAGTTAAGTCGAGAGGCCACTGATGCCACAGCCGAATCTTCGGAACATCAAGTATCGCCGGCAAGCACAAATCTGGTTCTATTTGTTCGACCAGTCGTGGTGCTTCTTCCCGCTTTCGCCAGTGAAGGCATCCATGCGCACAAAGGTCGGTTCTGTCATGTACGAAGGACCCTTCTCGGTTCAGCGACGGCCAGCTCAACGGATACCGTTCTCCGACACCGAAGGACTCGCCTCTAGCCTGAACCACTTCTTGAGTGCGGAGGAGTCTGAACCGATTTCGTTCGCAGAGTACAAGCAGTTGGAAGCGAAGGGCAATCCACTCGTGCTCGAGTTCGGCCTTAAGAACACGACTGAGTTGGGGAGACGAACATATGGACTGGGCATCGCCGACTATGGGAATTGGCTGGAACTGAGCAGACAGCCGTGGAAGCAGGGGTATTTTTGGCCGTGGGCCGACTGGACAAAGGTGATTCGCGTCACCCCGTCGCGCGAAACAGCACTACGCCGGGCAGCGCTGGCGCTTCAGACTGAGTTTCCGCCCAGCGGATTTGAGTTCAAGCCAGGACGTGGGCTGGTCGAGGAGAACATTCTCAAGTACAGCCCGTCGAAGCATAGAAAGAAACAGAGGTAGAACCCACGAATTAGCCCCGATCAATCTGAGCGCGTATTTCTTCGGGGAAACTAGCGCACAATTCCGGATACTTCTCCGCGAGGCGGATCAGATCAAGCTCATCCTTTTTCCGTTTGCTCAGGCGCCGCTGGGGGTCACTGTACGCCCAGAGCTTTCCTTGCGTCACATCTTCGAGACTCGCAACGCGGACCGGGATGCCGAGCACGATTGCTTCGACAGCTCGATCAAGGAACGTTTGGTATCGCGTGTCGGTTGTGAACTGTATGCGGAGCTCGCTGCCTTGAGCGAGAGCGTTGACGGAGTGCTGGTGCTCTTCGATGGTGAAATCGATCTCGCGGAGACGTTGCGATAGGAGTGGGAGGTTCGGCGCGTAAACAACGAGATCCGCGTCCAGAGTGTAGACCGGCTCGACGTAGCAATTTACGGCCAGTCCACCGATGAGGCAGTACGGCCCAAGCGACTCGCATACGTGAATGAGGCGCGCGAAATCGCTACCTCCGCCCCGCGTGGTTAAGTCGTAGGCCTCCAGTGCGGTCACACTTTCACTCTACACTCAGTGTGGCGAAGGTGATCGGTTACCCGCGCCGTCCCCGCACCAAATATGTATTCGCGCCGTCGTCGGTGGTTTCCGACCAGCCGATGAAGATGCGGCCGCTCATACCGAGAGCGACGCTTGGGTAGTTCGACGTGACGGCGCCTTCACCGGCGCGCTGCAAGGGCGTCATGGCGCCGGGGCCGGTGATTTCGCGGTAGTAGGCGCCGACCTTGCCCCAGCCCGCGCCCTTCGCGCCTTCGCGGGCTTGAAAGACGAGGCCGATGCGGTCCTCGCCCTCGGCCAGTTGCGGGTGCGTGGGATCGGTGGTGCCGGTGGAAACGCTGGCACGGTGGAGCCAGGTTTTGCCGCCGTCGGCGGAGTCGGCCATGAGGATGGCGGGCTTGCCGCCCGCTTCGCTGAACCAGGCCATGTAGAGCACACCGTTTAAGGTCGCGATGGACGGCCCTACGTGCGGGCAACCCTTGATCTTCCAGCCATCACGGACGGCGAGGCGCTGTTTGCCCCACGTTGCGCCGGAGTCGGACGAACTGGCAATCCAGATATCGCGCATGTCGCCGGCTTCAATGCCGCGCCAGGCGACGACTACCTGCCCCTTGGCGAAACCGAAGCTGACGCGGCAGCAGGGGCAGACATCGCGTGCGACCTGAACGTTCTTGGAGAACGTCTTGCCGCCGTCTTTTGAAACCGAGACGTAGACGGCCGACCCGGAGCCCGTGTAGTTTTCCGATTGGGAACGGCCGCGCATGTCGAGCCAGCCGGCGTAGATCGTACCATCGGGCCCGACAGCAGCACCTTGAAAGCCATGAGAGGCCTCGGCGCCGTCATCGTTGATGGTGACGGCCTTCGACCAGCCGGGGCGCATAGCTGACGATGAGGCAAAGCGCACGAGCGTGCCGGAGGCATCTTTGACGCGTGCGTTCCAAACGGCGTAGATCGAGTCGGCCGCGTCGTTGTAGAAGAGCTGCGGTGAGTTCTCGCCGTGGTCGGAGACTTCGCCGGGAACGTTGTTCACACGCACGGGCTCGGTGAAGGTGTCGCCGAGGTCGGGCGAGGATTGGAACATTAGGTCCATGCCGCCGCCCTGGCCCATGACGGTGTAGACCATCTGCAGGCCGTGTGCGCGGCGGGTGACGTACTTGGGACTGCGGCCTTTCACGATTGCGCGCGCCTTGGCTTCGAATTCGGCACGGGTTTGGGGCAGCGTACCTGGGACGGACGTACCCGCGGCAGCAAACACCGGGGCATTCAACAACAACTGAGAGAAATTTCTCCGATTCATATTCGATGCTCCCTAGAAAGTCAGCCGCAGGGCGAGTTGCGCCTGGCGGGGATCGTTGGCGGTCAGGGCCTGGCCGAAGTTAGGCGAGCTCAGCACGCCGTCGGGCGAATTGTAGTTGACCGTGTTGGTGAAGTTGAACGCTTCAGCGCGGAACTGGAGTTTCATCCGTTCGGTGAGGCCAAAGCTTTTGAACAGCGACGCATTCCAACTGACGAGAGAATCGCCGTGCTCGGTATTGCGGCCGATGGTGCCAAGCGCGCCACGGGCGGGCGTGAGCATGGCCTTGGTGTAGCCGGGTGCGAGGTCGATCGAACGCCGCGCGGCGCCGCCATTGCGCAGGAGCGCGCCCGTCAGGTCGACGATGCGGTTCGAGTTCGAGCCCTGCGGGTTGTCGGTGCCTGAAAAGAGCGAGTAGGCGCGTCCGCTATAGAGCGTGGTGATGCCTTGCGCCTGCCAGCCGCCTAGCACGCGATTGTGCTTCATCCACGGCAACTCGTAGCTCCAGGCGACGGTAAAGGTGTGGCGCATGTCGAAGTCCGACGGTCCGCGGTTGAGCCGCCAGTTGCGTTCGTCGAGCGGGAGAATTTCGCGGGCGAGGTCCTGGTTGCCGG
>CAYUZM010000105.1:0-11363 GCA_964449665.1 uncultured Solibacteraceae bacterium | reverse complement strand
CACCAGCCGCAATCTCTACCGCTTCGAAATGACGGACACAGACCACATGCGCCTGTTGGATGTCATTCGAGAGCTGCCCTGCCACGTGATGATCTCAGGCTACTATTCCGACCTCTATTCGAAGCGCCTGCACGATTGGAACTTCACCACCTTCACCGGGCAGACGCGCGGAGGTCCAAGAACCGAGTGGCTTTGGTACAACTTCCAGCCGCAGGAGCTTCACGACTACCGCTATCTGGGCAGCGACTTCCGGGAACGCGAGCGGATCAAGCGGAAAAAGGCCCGATGGGTTTCACGGCTGGAAGCCATGAACGAATTCGAGCGCCAGGCGCTGATAGAGGCGATGGACAAATGGCGACGCCTCGAGGTGGCCACGCTGAAAGCGGCGATAGTCGACATCACGGGCCCCAGCGGCAAAGCTGGCGAGGGTGGCCACGCTCGACAGTTCCGGCGAGGCAACCAGGTCAAGGGGAGATAGTACTCACAGCCATGCCAAACACAGAACTGGAGCCGCTTCCGAAATCGTTGGCCGTTTCTGAGCGAACCGACAACCTGCTTGAGTTCTTTGAGTGCATCGGCCTGCGCGTGCGCGCGCTCGTCTATGCCAACGAATGGTGCATCAGGTGGGAGCTTACCGACGAAGGCGATCGCGAGGCCCTCCGCAGCCTGAACGCCATTCGGGGCCTGATGTTGGGCTGGCATGATCTGATTTGGGGCGGCGTCTCACTCTACTCGGACGCGTACCCAGGCCAGATCGTAGGCAACGACATTCGCACGCTGCACTGGACGATAGAGCAAGCCCTCAACGGGAACAGCGAAGCTACGCAATTGCTCGCCGCCGGCCCGCGCGCTGTGCTGGCTCAACCAAAGCGAATAGAATACACACGATGAAGCTCCGCACAATCGAACGCTGGCAGCCCGGCCATGATCCCAAAAATCCAGGCATCGTAACCCATGGTCGTATCGCGGTCTTGGTTCTGAAGGTTCCATCGGAACGTCGCTATGTTGCGCGAGGCGTATTGGGTGATGAGGTTATCCAGCGAACAACGATGAGCGCCGCAATCCGCGCGGCTGTCCGTTCCACTGCCCGCCAGAATGGTTTGCCAAGCCCGCTGTAGTCTCAAAACCAGTTGGTTTTGAGAGAGTGTAAACCGCTCCAGTAAGCCCCATATTTGCATCACCCTGATGCACCTACGAAGGGGGATGGTTTTGCGAGTACCCCATTTTTGACCTATAACGCACGAAGGGCGGCCGGAGTCCAAAGGGTCCAGCCGCCCATCGATCGCCACGCTGAGGCCGCAACGCGCGCGAATTTTGGGTCAGAATTTGGCGAAGGTGACCACGCC
This sequence comes from uncultured Solibacteraceae bacterium, assembly GCA_964449665.1. Classification (GTDB taxonomy): domain Bacteria; phylum Acidobacteriota; class Terriglobia; order Bryobacterales; family Bryobacteraceae; genus JAFLBB01. Next base: position 10,017 of record CAYUZM010000105.1, on the reverse strand, counting down.
CGTGATTGTTCCGGTGGCAGCAGTCAGGCAGAGCGCGTTGGCCGCCGTCGTTTTGAACAGCTCGCCCACACCATTGCCAACGGTGATATTCGAAGCCGCTCCCATGGCCATTGCCCCCGTAAGGCCCGCAGTTCCCGTTCCGCAATTGGCGCCCGTGCCTTGAACAAAGGTCGCCGTTGATGCCGCCGTATCCGCCGAAAGCACAAAGCTACACACTCGCACCGAACGAGCGGCCGTCAAGGAAACCAGCTCCGTCGTAGCGCCCGCCGCAACGTTCACCACAGCGGAAGAATCGCAGTTTGTGGTGCCGTAGTAGGTGTTGGCCGCGCCCGTGCTGAATCCGCCTGTGATCAGGCCGGCCGCCGCGCTGCCCCTAAGACGGTCCCACGTCGTACCGTTGAAAAGAAAACTCAGGCTGCGCGCGCTCCCACCCGCCGCGCCATCGTAGGACGGCAATGTGACGGTGTTGCTCAAAGCATCCGCCAGGCCGACCGCGCTGCCCTGAAGTTCGAGCGAGCCCTGCGAGCCAACCCGTATTGATGTGCAGACTCCAGTTACGCCGCCTCCGGTCATGCCGCAGATTCGAAGTGGATTTCCCGCCGCCGCGTTCACCGCTCCGTTAGCCGCCGAGCCCTGCATCAGCATGCCCAGCGTGTTGCCTCTCATACGGTCCCACGTTGTGCCGTTGAAATACATATCAAAAGCGCGAACTACAATACTCACGCCCGAATCGTCGGCCGGCTGGACAAGCGTGTTACTGACGCCATCAGCCCCTGCTTGCGAATTTGACCGTAACTGGACGTTGATGCCGCCCGTGTTTCCACGAATCCGGTCATACCCGGTCCCGTTCCACACCAGACCAGCAACGGCGCCCGCGCCCGCGCCCGTACCCGCATCGGCAAGGCTGGAAGCGGTAAGCCAATCCTGGACGTTTACCGTATCACTGAGGCCAACGCGAACGGGCGCGCCAGACAAGGCCGCGCCACTCGCCGCAGGTCCGACAACCGGGCAGGGATCAGGACATCCGGACCCGCCCCCACCGCCACCGCTCGCGGTCCAGGTGCCATAGAGAAGCCCGGACACCGTCCCCGTGCCCGTCAGACCCGAAAGCGTCACACGAACAAAAGGGAAGTATCCCGAGAAAGTTGCACTCGCCTGCGTCGTCGCGGTTGATGGATTGCTTCCCGTGGCCGCGGTGAAGGTGGACCAAGCGCCCGGCACGCCGGCGTTATTCGGCGCCGTTTGTACGGTGAGAGTCAGGCCCGTGAAGCCCGTGCTGTTAAATGTGATCGTCCAATCGACGCACCCGCGGGTGAGATTGTTGAACGCCGGCGAGCTGGCGGTCGTCGTCAGGTTAAACGAGAGCACGCACTGCTGCGCGGCGGCCGGAACCGCCAGCGCGGCTAACATTGCCAGGTAAAAAAATCGCTTCATGGTTTGTACCCCTCAAAAAGGAACTTCAGAACGCCGGTGCGTTCCGCGCTTGCGCTTCTCAGCCGCGATCCGGCGCGCGTATTCGGAGCGCTTCGCCGGCGGCGTGGCGTGGATGATGGCCCCGCCTTCGTCATGAGCGCCCCGCACGTGCAAAGAGACCGCGCGGGCATACTGCTCGTAGGTGGGAACGCGGCCCGGCGGATTAAACTGGCGCGTACGCTTACCCTTCCCCGCCTTCTTATGAGCTACGCCGATTTTCGTGTTGCAGGAACGGCAGGCCCATGCCAGATTGCCCGGCGCGCCGTTGTCCTCGTTGCCGTCAAGGTGATGCACCTCTACGTTCTTTTTCGAGCCGCAGAATAAGCAGATCTTTGGGCCTTGCGGCTTGCAGTCCGGATGGTTTGCGCGGTAGCGCTTGGCGCGGTCCGTGATGAGAGCAACGGGCTTTGTTCCGCCGCATGCCGGGTTCGAGATCCGGAAGAGCCGCGAAATGAAACCACCACGCTTTGCCTTCGCCCTACGCTTCACCGTCGAACTCTTGCGCAGCCAGCTCCGCGTGATCCACTTCGTCGGCGCCACGCCGTAGCGGCGCGCGTGCGTGAAAACGCTGTACGGCACGCCGGTATCGTCCTCGGCCGCGCCCGCCTGACCGCGCGCCGTTGGATAGTCAAGGCCGAACGTGACGGCGTGTTTCCACCCGCCCTCTTCGCTTTCAATCTCGCGCAAGCGCTCGTAGTTGCGCTCTGTGAGTGGAATCGCGGCCGGTTTGGAGGAACGCGCCATCAGCTCACCGCCCACGCCAGCAACACCACCGCGCCGATCGCCGCCGCGGCTAGGTAGATTTTTTGCTGCTCTTCACTTGGGGCGCCCGTCGAATCGGTTGGCCAGGTCGGGGCGAAATCGGTGAGACCTGGCCAGGCGAAAAACTTGGAGGCGGCGACGTCGTGGGGCTGCGAGATCCGCTACACAGAGCATAAGGCGCGTTCGCGCTTTCTTGGGGAGGAGCCTGAGGTCGCGCGACCCCTTTTTGAAGCCGGCCACGCCCAGCATTGTAGGCTGCGACCGCCGTTTTCCAGTCGCCGAACATGTTGAACATTTGTTTCAGGTAGCGCATGCCCCCGTCGATGTTCTGATACTCGCTGGTTGGATCAACTCCCAGCTCGGCTGCCGTCGCCGGCATCAATTGCATCACGCCGATTGCGCCCGCCGACGAAACAACCAGGTTGCCGTCAGCTCGGAATTGCCGGATGCCCGACTCTTGCCTCGCGAGCCGCACGGCTAAATCAGCAGGGACGCCGTAACGGTTGGCCGCTTCCACGACCATTGCCTGTGCACTCACCGGCGCCCTCCCACTGCATACAGCAGCAGCATGGCACCAACGCCCAATGCGAGCCACTTCATGCCGCTCATCGCGTTGGCAAATCGGTTTGGGCCTGCCGCATCCATCGCCGCACGATACGCCGAAACTTCCTCCGGAGTCATCCGGTATTCCATTGTGGAAGGGCAAAAGCAGGGCGACGTGATACAGACACACTCGCCAAGGCCGTTCATAGCCGATTCAGCTCCTTAGGATCGGGCGGCGCGGGCAGCTCGGCTGGAGAGCCGTTCCAGTTCCGCCGCCAGGCGGCGTTGCTCAGCAAGCGCTGGGCAAGCTGTAAAGCCAACAGAGCCCACGGCAAATACTGATCAGGAATGAGCGCGGGCATGACATCCGGCGCGGCCAGGTGGCCCAGCACAGCCGTACCAGCCGCAATTGCCAGCCCCTGCAGCGCGTTTCCGACATTCCGATTGAATTGCACTAGTGAGTCCTCCGCGAAGGCCAGATATAACCCGCCAGCACGCCGAAAACATAGTTACCGGCGCCCGTTGCAACCGCCGATCCGTTCGGCACCGCTACCGTGTACGTGATCGTTTCGCTGGCCCCAAAGCGGATCGGAGCCGGAAGACTCCACGGTCCGAAGTGCGAGCCGAGCTGGAGAGGAATCGAGTCGAAGCCGCGCGGGTAACGGCCATTGATGCTGATGCGCCAAAGCACATCACCCGAGGCCTCGATATAACCCGTGCCCACATAGCCATGCGCCACGGCCCAAAGCGCGCCCTCATAGCCAACTGGACAGGTGAACGATTGAATCGTGTTATCGACACCATCGGCGGCTGGACACTCGATCGATGCCACAATATTGAACTGCTCGCCCAACGCCGGCATGTGGACCCAGGGATAGGCATAGGATTCCTCGGCATACTGGCCCTGCCCGGCGGAGTTCAGATAGCGGCGCTCTTCGCTCAAAGCGTTCATCGCGGCAACACCTCCGGACTGGGCTCTGCCATGGTGATCAACAACCAAAACGTTTGATCCGTGGTGAACTCGCTGAAGATTTCCACCTTCAGCTCGCCAGGCTCAGAAACCAATCGCGGCAACGGAAGGAAACCAGGCGCGGCGGTTGGTTGGTCGAAAAACGTGAGACCGGAGCCAAGATCGGTAAGCTGGCAAAGGCCAACGGACATAGCGACGGCGAGCACAAAGCTGCCCGGACGCACACGAATCACCTGCGAGATGTAGCCGCGCGCGGGAATCGGTTGATCGCTATCGCTCGGCACAAGTTCCCACCGCGGCACGTAACAGCCGTTTTGCAGCCGCACGGCGGATTCGTATGCGGCTGGCGTATAGGCATTGGGATATGCCCGGTAGTCGTTGGACTGCAGTAACGAGATCATCGGCCACGCTCCATCACGAGGTTTTCCAGGCGGATGATGCGCGCTTCGACCTCGGCCTTGATTTCTTTGGTAATGCTGGTCAAAACGCTACGCAGATACATGGCCGAGAGCCAACTGATGCCGAGTTGGATGGACCCGGCGACGACAGCGGTGATGATCATTTCCTGATTCATTTTTTGTACCGTTTGCAACCGGAAAAGTTGAGCTGGACTGTCACCGTTGGGTCCGCTTCGGCAGGGCTCCAATTAAACATTTCGAAAACGATTTGACCATCGGCGGGATAAAGAACGTCAGGCGCAAACGCGCGCGGATAGTTGGCCCCCCATTCGCCCGCCGCAACTTCGATTGGAATGTAGTCGTTCGAGAGCGCGCGTTGCTCGGGCGAATAGATCCGGATGCGGAGCTGCCCCACGGGCACATCGACCTGGTAGGTCAGATATTGCAGCAAGAAGTCAGCATCGGGATCGAGCTGCACAGAGCGCCGCGTGAACTGCGGAATGGTCACTCCGCCGTTGCTCATCGTAAATTCTTCGTAGTAACCAAACTCCATTTCGGTTGCCGGCGGCCGAGGCGCCGGTTGTGGAGCAAGATACTTGACGCCACGATAGACGAAGGTGAAGCCGCCCGCCGAGACATTCCCGGCGGCTGCTGCCATCACGATCTGATCATTGGGCGCATAGAACCATTCCGGATTGAGCGTGTGAGGAGAGTTGTTGCTGGGCTGGTTTTGCAGCAGTGAGGCCGCATAGTAAAGCCCGGATGGCCTGCGCACGTTCCAGCGGAACGGAGACGCGGCCGGCGATTGATCGTCGTCGGCAAGAATTGCCCGCAAGCCGAAAGGGCCATCGCCATCGAGCTTCAGGGCAATCCCGTCGCGCACTTCGTTCAACTGCAGCGCATTGGGGTTGGGGCCGGAACCGAGCGGCGGTAAAAGATCGCCCCGGACCTCCAACAGGTAATCATATGGCAGGTGCAGGTTCATCGCGGCGACCGTTTCACACCCATCATTGCCAGTTGAAAGTTCGTGATCGCGCCAACGTCCGTGTTCTCAATGTCGAAGAAGACGACGGATGACGCCGGCAGATGAATCTCAGGAAAGATCGGCGCAAAATCGCCTAGACCTTGCGTGAACAGCATGCCCACCGGAATGCGCGAGTTCATCCTGTAGCGGCCCTGGCCATCGGTGAAGCGAAGCCGCACGGCAGTCGAAACGCCGTCCTCGGCAGTGAATCCGCCCGCGCGCCAGATGAAATCGGCATCGGCGTCGATCTTCACCGGGAGCTGGCCCGGCGCGCTCGACGCGGCAATGGAGGCAACGTCGAACGTGTAGATGAACGGTTCATCTCGAAAGCCCGCCGGCGTGTCACCGATCAGGCCGAGATCTGCGGGGGAAGCGTAGGGATTCATACCGTCCTCTGGAGGTTCGTAGAACTTGCGGAAGCCAACAAAAGAGATCACCGTCGAAACCGACGTTAAGCCGCCGTTGATCAGCTCAATGCCGATTCGTCCACCGGCAGGAATACGCATGGGCGGCTCAAGTGGAAACTCTTGACCCGAACTGTCACCCTGAAGGCCCGTATAGCTGAGATAGCGGCCGTCGCCGTTGCGAAACCGCATCGTGTAGCCAAAATCAGTTCCAAGATGCCGGATCGAACACACATAAAAATCGCTGTCACCCACGTATTTGTATTCATCGAGCGACTGCTCACCCGCCGCGAGCAGAGGTGTCACGTAGCGCAACACTTCCGGCTGGGCCGTGCAAGGTCCGGCGGGCGTCATCAGGGGGCGGCATTGGCTGATAGGCGTCATCGTGGGTCCGTTTAAAGTGCGGGGCGGCTGCCATAGCGGTGCATCCGCCCCCCGGTTTTTGATCTACGCGCTAGGCGGCGATCGCTTCGTCGGTCGCGCCTTCGAAGCCTACTTCGATCAGCATTCCCTGGCCCAGGACCGTGGAAGCCGTGATGTCGGTGGTGAAGGTGGAGCCCCAAAGTTCAAAACGGAAGGTTTCATCCTTCGACCACTTGATGAACTTCGAAAGCTGCATTTTGGCCGTGTCGGCGGGCACCCCCGACTGACCGCCGAAGACGGTAGTCGTGTACGTCAGGCCGGCCGTGGAGAGGCCGCCCTGATACTGCACGCCGCCGCCGCCCGGAATGTAGGTCAACGGCACGTCGAGGTAGTCTTTGTTCGAGATCCAAAGGCGCCCGACATAGTTGCGCAGCAGGCGCCCAATGTCGTTGATCGTGGCCAACGCGCCCGTGGACGTGTTGCCGTAGACCTGCAGACGGATCGATGCCAGGGTGAACGCAATGATCGGGTTCGGCAGCTTTTGGCCGTCGTCGATATTGGTGTCCTGAATCTGTTTGGCGCCCGAGCCGGCCGTCGGGGAAGTGCCCTGGCCGATCGGGACCGTGAAGAATTGAATCGGGTTCGGCAACGGCGTGTTCACGGCGAAGGCGACCTTGTCGTAGAGGTACTTGTGGTACCCGGAAATCACATCAACAAGAACTGGCATGGGAATGTTCTCCTATCAAAAAATGGAAACCGGAAGCGGGACGCCGTTAGGAGACCCGCCGCATCCGGCGACCTCCATACATGCCCATGCCGTTGGGCGCGGGCGCCGGCGGCAGTGCCGCCACGGGACGAATGGCCGAGGGAATGATGGGGCTGCCGTTGTTGTCGTATCCCATCGGCGTCGGGAAGTAAGCCCGCTCGCCGGTGTACACCTCGCCCAGCGCCATCGCATCGCCCAGACCCTGCAAGGAAAGATACTTGCCGATCGGGTTGAAGTTTTCCTGCGCCGCCCGCGTAATCACGTAGGCGCCGCCACCGGCACCCGCGCCCAACGCGGCTTTGTCGCCACTGATTGAGCCCGCGGCCCACGACGCGGCGATCGCCACGGCGATGTTGGCCAGATAGCCCATGATGCCCGTGTTTTTGGCGCCGAGCAGGAGCTGCGGAATCTGGCGTGTCAAGGCGAGACCGACAACGACCCAGAAGCCCAACTGCAGAATGTCGGTTCCCTTGCGGAGAACGTTCGGGTTGCGGCGCCGCCGCGTGCGATGCGACGGATTGGAACGACGGCCGCGGCTGCGGCGGGCGCTCGAGTTTTTCTTGGCGCGATGGGGATTCCGGCGCGCCGAGCTGGCTTTGCGTTTCTTAGCCACTTTCTTACCTCCATGTGGATTCACCGGCCCCATCAGCAAGAGGCTGGGATTTTTTGACCGCTTGCGCGAGTTCTTTTTCGCGCTCCGTTTCTTGGCCCGCTTCGCGGTCTTGCTGCGGCCCAAAGTCCAATTGGGGTTGTGCACCCTCGTTTCCCGAATCTGCACGGCCATCGGCCTACGCCTCCCTCAAATAGGAGTCAACGCGCTTGAAGACTTCGGGAATGCGCACCAGGTGCGCAAGATAAGCCAACGGGCTGTTCGGCCAGAGCATGTCGTGGATGCGCTGCGTCCCCGCCACGCCGCCCTCGCCCAGGAAGTACCTGACGAGCGCGGCAGACTGGACATCCTGAACGCCGCGAAACTTCAGTTGGAGGTGGATCGGTTCGGAGGTGGGAACGCCTTCAGCAAGTACGACGTCGAGATCGACTTCCTCCATCACGCCAAAACCCCGGCCGCCGCCCTGCGGATGGCAAACAATCTTCTCCACGTGCATGCCGCGCCGTGCAAGCCGAGCCGCCAAACCCCGCGCATCGTCCGTCGAAATGTCCATCGCCGGATCGATCGCCTTGTAAACCGTCACATCAACTGGCATGGGTCTCTCCTTAGTCCACAATTCCCGGATGCTCGCATTGGTAGCTGCCTCCGACCAGATACATCAATTTGCTGCGCACGTCGTAGCAGAGCGTCGGCAGCTCGCCGCCTTCTTCGCCGAAGCCGTGGAAGTAGTTCAGCGGCTTGAAATCGTCGAAGCTCTTTTCGGTGCGGTACTCGATCTCGAAAACCGGACCAATGACAACGTGATCTTTGGGGAGCTGAGAGGCCAGGCCGAGCTTGGCCAGGTTCAGCGTCTGATCGCCCCCAACAAAATAGATTTGGCCGCCGTCTTCGCTCATGGCGACTTTCACGCCCTTGGGGCGGAGTTCGACGGCCGCCATCGGCGCATCGTCCGGTAGCAGGACCTTCAAGTAGCTGAGGTCTCCCGCTTCGGCCAGGTGCGTGTGATAGTGCTGGGCCGTCTTATAGTCCATGGCCTTTGTCGATGGCTTGCCATGGAACTTTTCAAACATCGCTTTCGCGCCGAGCGCCGGATTACGCTTGCCGCGCCGGGCGGGCTTCTTCCACTTGTGCGTGATGCGGCTCGCCTTCTTCACCGGCTTGCGCTTCGCCGGGCCCGCACCGTTGCGCTTAGCGATGGGCGATCGCTTAGCGGCGGTTTTGGCGATGGCGGCCGTCCTCGCTTTTTTCGGCGAGCGTCGCCGGTGGGCAACGGCGGATTTGACGATGGGTCCGGATGCACGCTTGCGCGCGATCCGCTTCGCCGGGCGCCGGGTTTTCTTCTTCGTCGCCATGGTCTACCGCTTCGCGAGAAGCGCCCCTCCGATCACGATGGCAAGCGCCATCAGGATCATGAAATTCATTCCTGGCTCTTCGGCTTCTGGCTTGCTGCCATCGCCACCCATCAGCCGCAGGTTGGAGCTGATCGAAGCGAGCCAGGCTGTCAGGTCATTTCGCTTTTGCCCCTCCGCAATCTCCTGCAGCACCTTCGGGTCGTTATAGTTGACGCCCGGCTGCGCGGCGATCACGGGAGCCGCGCCCGCCCCGCTGCCAGGCACGAGGTTCGGGTTGTAGGCCCCTGCGTTACAGGCCTTCTCAACCTCGTAGGCTTCCCGGCAGCGCGTACTCAACGCCCAAGGCGCGCCCAACAGAGGAACCCAACCAAAGGCACAATCCCAAGGAACCGCCGTTGCGCAAATCTCACTTCGGCTCAGTTGACGCGCTCCAGCGCTCGATGGCGGCATGATCGCCGCGCCAACATAGGCGTCCCCCAATGCGAGAGCGCTTCTCAACGTCGCCCCCCTTTGGCCGAGTTCATGACGAACAACAGCGCCACGAAGGCGAGGGCAACGTAGATCATGTTGTAGCCGGTGCCCAGCCAGTCCTGAAGGTCGAATCCCGGCTTCGTTGGATCGCCCGCTTTGAGGTTGTTCTGCCCACCCAGGAATGCGCTCACACTCGCCATGACCGAAGTGAGATCCCGAGCCGGAACGACAGCCACGCCCGTCGTCGTGTCGATGAACTTGCCCAGCTCATTTGAGCAGCCGCCGTTTTTTTCGGTCCAGTAGGGATCGCAGTTGACAGCCATTACTTCCTCGTGAATGCGGCGATCACAGCCACCGCGAGCAGAAAGCACGCAAACTTCGCGTCGAAATTTCGGGAGCTGGGACCACTGGACGTACTGCCGCTGTCCACTCCAGCTCCCTCGTCGCGTTGGTTATATGTCGAACAAAGGCAGCCCGGCCAAGTCGGCTCAACGCCGTTCAAGGTCAGGGCCTCAATCTCAAAGGCAGCCAGGCGTCGCGGCGTGGCAATGTCACAGCCAGGCGCGCCCGGCGGCACAAGCACGCCGCCGCATTCGTAGTTGATGTTGCGCGCGCCCGGATACGGCACGCATGTGCGCGTAGCGGGATCTGGCGTCGTGTCGGGCGGGCAGCTCGCCGCGAATGGCAGCAGCAGGCCCTGTTGTGTCAGCACACTGCCATCGGCCAGCCGGGGCGGCGTTGGCATCGTGGCGGGATAAACTACGTCGTTCAAGACCACCCCCGGCTGCGCATGACGCTGATGCCGCTCAAACCGGTGAGTCCAGCCGCGGCCCGGCGCGCCAGGGAGGGCGGAGCGTCGAGTAACTCGCCGCGGTCCCCCT
>CAYUZM010000104.1:0-11384 GCA_964449665.1 uncultured Solibacteraceae bacterium | reverse complement strand
CGCTCGGGGGCGGGTTGGTTGGGTTGGCCGATGCGGAAAGGGAAGGGGGCGACGGGCATGGGGCGACCCATGTGCTGGCCGGCGTGGCTGATGCGAAAGGGGCGGTCGAGTTGATAGCGGCTGAGGTCGACGCCGCACTCTTCGCTCAGTTCGCGGAGGGCGGTTTCGATGAGGTCGGCGTCGTGAGGCTCGCGGCGTCCGCCGGGGAAGGCCCAGTGGCCGGACCAGGGGTCGTTGGGGCGCTGGGAGCGGCGCATGAGGAGGACGGATTCGACGGGTCGCACGGCGTAGACGACGGCGACGGCCGCTTCGGCTTCCATACTATTCAGGCTAGCGCGAGGGCGAGAGGCGCAGGAAGCGCACGGGCGGCAGTGAGGGGAAATTTGCTAGCGGCGCAGTTCTTCCTTGGCCTTTCGTACTTCCTGGCGCAGCTCTTCCTTGGCCTTGCGCAGCTCTTCGCGCACTTCGCGGGTGGCTTCACGGATTTCGTCGCGGGCGTCTCTTGCGGCGCGGCGGCCTTCCTCGGTGGCCTGGCGATGAGCGCGGCGCGCTTCTTCGATGGCTTCGCGGATTTCCTGGCGCGTTTCGTGACGATCATGGCGCGTGCACCCGGTTAGCATGGCAAGCGCCAGCGCGACGGCGCCCACCACCCCCACATAACTCATAAACGGCTCCTTCCTTTGGAGGATACGGGCGGGCCGGGGCGAATGTTCCGTTAGCGTTGCGTGAATTCGCGGTGTTCGTCCACGCGCTCGGTGGCGGTGTTCAGGGCCATCCATTTGATGAGCAGTTCGCCCTTGCCGCGCCGCTCGCGGATGGCCGGGCGGGCGAGGAACGCTTCGAAGCGGGCTTTGCGTTCGTCCACGGCGGCGGTGAGCTGGGGATAGAGCGCGCGCTGGGCGGGATCTTTGGCGGCCTTTTCGGCGGCGCAGTCGGTGTGCGTGGTGAAGACGACGACCTTCACGCCGTTGGCGACGGTGAGTTCAAGCATCTCCTCTTCCTTGGGCGAAAGGACCGATCCGGCGGTGCGCAGAACGTAATAGAAGCGGCGCGTGTCGCCGGCGATCTCGTTCGTATCGAGGCGGCCGTCCATGCAGGCGACCAGGGCGATGACGGGGTGGCGGACCGAGCGGGGGAGGTAGAAGCGGACGGAAGAGGCGAGGTGGTTCTGTTCGAGGAACTCATCCCAAATCTGTGTGGGGCTGGCTTCGTGGTGGGCCAGATCGTAGATGTCGAGCTTGTCCTGGAGGCGATAGCCGACATTGATCATGGCGCCGCCGAGGATGAATTCGGCGCGGTGTCCCCAACGATGCCAAATGCCCCACCCGAGGGCGGCGAAAATCAGCAGGACGAGGAGTTTGACACGCATTTCGGGAGGGGTGAAGCAATCGCGGGACCAAACTGGCGGGAATAGGATTTATCTGGTGGGCGTAGATTCCGCTTGAATTGTACTAGAAAACTAGTACACTAGAATTCCAGATGGCGCAGATCTCCAAAACCGGTGCCCAGCCATTTCAGTTTCAGCTCGATTTGAGCACCGGCGTCCCTGTCTACCGCCAGTTGATTGACCAGGTACTGGGCGCGTTGTCGGCCGGGAATTTGAATCCCGGCAATCAGTTGCCTACGGTGCGGCAGGTGGCGGTGGAGCTGGCGATCAACCCGAACACGGTGGTGCGCGCCTATAAGGAGCTCGAAATACGAGGCATCCTCACCACGCAGCAGGGTACAGGGACGTTTATCGCCGCGCGGCCGGCGCCGGATGATGATGGCGAACGCCTGCGAAAGTTGTACGCGCTGGCGGGCGAGGTGGCCGCACGTGCCGGTGCGGCGGGATTTACGTTGAACGAATTGATGGAAAAGCTGGCCGAACTGCGCGACGAAACACCCGGCGCGACGAGGGGCCGCTCAGGAGGAGTGTGATGGGAATCGTGAACATCCCTTTCAAAAAGATCGGTGACGACGTGGGCGTGGCCAACGGTGGCATCGCCGCGTTCTCGCCCATTTCCATTGTGGTGCTGGCGTTGGGCCTGGCGACCGGGGTAGGCGTTGCCGTGGCGACCGGGCTTCCGGCGCTGATGCTTCCCATCGCGCTGGCCTCGGTGGTGGCGCTGTTTTCCATCCGCCAGACGCGGCAGTGGGAGCGGGCCAACGTTTTGCGTTTCGGCAAGTATCGCGGGCTGCGCGGGCCGGGTTTGTTCGCCATCATTCCGGTGGTGGATTCAATTCCGAGGGTGATCGACCAGCGCGTGCGGGCGACCGACGTGACGGCCGAGTCGGCGCTGACGAAAGACACGGTGCCGGTGAACGTGGACGCGATCGTGTTCTGGGTGGTGTGGGACGCCGAGAAGGCGCTGCTCGAGGTGCAGGACTATGCCGTGGCCGTCGCGATGTCGGCGCAGACGGCACTGCGCGAGTGTATCGGTTCGCACGAGCTGGCTTCGATTCTGCACGAGCGCGACCAGTTGAACCAGGCGCTGCAGCGCATACTCGACGCGAAGACGAACCCGTGGGGCATTACGGTGCAGAGCGTGGAGATTCGCGAGGTGCTGCTGCCGCAGGGCCTCGAGGACGCCATGTCGCGCGAGGCGCAGGCGGAGCGCGAACGGCGGGCGCGCATCATTCTGGGCACGGCGGAGACCGAGATCAGCGATAAGTTCGCGCAGGCGGCGCTGGTTTATCAAAACAACCCGATCGCGCTGCACCTGCGGGCGATGAATATGCTGTACGAGGCCATCAAGGAGAAGGGCGCGATGGTGATTGTGCCGAGCTCGGCCGTGGAGACGATGGGCCTGGGCGGGATGCTCGCCACGACGAGCCTGGGCGGGCAGCCGCGCCCGCAGTGACGCGGTCACGATGCGCGCACGCAACTGGTTCCGCCTGATTTGGATTGCCGCCGGACTGGCCTTCTTCGGATGGCTGGTCCGGGGGTTCGAACTCGACGAGTTGCCGGACGAGATGTACCACGCGATGCCAGAGATCGAGATTGAACGGTATACGGTGGAGAGCCGGTTCACACCCAAGTCGAACGCCAAGGCGGTGGGGCTGATTTTCCTGCCGGGAGCGATGGTGCCGCCGCTGGCCTATGATCCGCTGGCGCGCCGCGTGGCCAAAGCGGGCTATCCGGTGGTGGTTCTCCATTTGGAGAACCGGATGGCGTTTGGCGACGCGGGAGTGGACGAGATGATGACGCGCGTGTTGAGCAAGATGCAGCAGGGACGGTGGGCGGTGGGCGGACATTCGCGCGGCGGGATGCTGGCGGCCGAGTTCGGCTATCTGCATCCGGATCGCGTGGCGGGGTTGATTCTGATTGGGACGACGCATCCGCGCGACCGCGACCTTTCCGGGTTCCTCTATCCCGTGACGAAGATCATGGGTTCGCTCGATGGCGTGGCGCCGGTGGCGAAGTCGATGGAGAATGCGCACAGGTTGCCGGGGCACGCAAAGGTGGTGACGATCGAAGGCGCGAATCACGCGCAGTTCGGCTATTACCGCTACCAACTCTTCGACGGCGAGGCGGCGATCAGCCGCGAAGAGCAACAACGGCAGTTGACCGGCGCGGTGGTGGCCGCGCTGCGGGAGATGGGGAAGCAGGAGATGGAGAAGCCGGAGAGGGAGAAACAGGCGCAATGAAACGCAAGGATTCCTCGCCCGACATCGCGGCGCTGGTGATTCTCACGGTGGCGCTGTTGTGGTTGCTGCCGGTGTTGGAGCGGCATGCGGAGTGGCTGCCGTTCCACATGGAGTGGTCCACGGTGCGCGTTCCGGTGGAGCGCGCGGCCGGGCTGCCCGCGCTGCCGATACAATGAAAGTTCAGCGCGGCGGCGTTGAGCCATGGACAATTCCGCACTTTCCAACAATCCTTTCGCGGTTCTGACTGCCATTGTCGCTCCCGCGATTTTGACGAACGCCTGTTCGGTGATGTCGCTCGGCACGGGGAACCGGATTGCGCGCGTGGTGGACCGCACGCGGGCGGTGGCGAAGGAACTGACCGAGCTGAAGCCGGGCACGGCGGATTACAACTCGCACATTCATCAGATGGCGCTGCTGCAGCAGCGCGCGCAACTGCTGTTCCGCTGCCTGCGGCTGTTCTATTTTTCGCTGGGGTGCTTTGTGGCTTCGGCGTTGATTTCGATTCTCGGCTCGGCGGCGGCGTTTTATCACGTGGCGCTGGGGTTTGAGATTCTGGCGGGCGTGGGGCTGATGATTGGGGCGTTTGGCGTGGCGAGCCTGGTGTGGGGAAGCGGATTGATGGTGGCCGAGGTGCGGGTGGCGCTGGAGCAGATCACCGAGGAGGCCGCGCAGGCGCGGCAGTCGTTCGGGTAGCGGGTGTATCTCGTGGCGTCGAACGCGGCGCAAATCGCCGCGCGATGAGGCCCCACGGCGGGGCGGCGGAGTGAGATCATACGCTCATGTCCACCACGCCCAACATGATCGGCGCCTATGGAGACTGGGCCTCGCGCATTGTCTCCGATCCACCGCGGCTTTCGTTCCGCAATCCGCATTTCACCAACCTGGACGCGTGGCGGACCGATGCGCGCTCGCGCTATCTCGCGGCGCTGCAGCAGCCACCGGCGGCGCCGGTTCCGCAGGTGAAAGTAGTGCGGCGGGCGGACGCCGACGGGTTGCACATCGAGCACCTGGAGTGGCAGTTGCCGTATGGTCCGGTGACGAAGGCGATTTTCCTGAAACCGGCCGGGGCGCGCGGGAAGCTGCCCGCCATTGTGGGGCTGCACGATCACGGCGGTAACAAGTATTTCGGCGCGCGGAAGATTACGCGGACGTCGGATGACTTTCATCCGCTGATGGACTATCACCAGAAGCATTACTATGGCGGCGCGGCGTGGGCGAACGAGATCGCCAAGCGCGGCTATGCCGTGCTGGTGCATGACACGTTCATGTTCGCCAGCCGCCGCGTGCAACTGGCCGACCTGCCGGGGCGCATTCGCAACAACATGGTGGAGACCGATCCGGAAAATTCGGACGAGATCAAGAAGTTCAACGATTTCGCCGGCGGGCATGAGCACCTGGTGGCGAAAAGCCTGTTCTGCGCGGGGTTGACGTGGCCCGGCGTGTTTGTGTGGGAGGACCAGCGCGCGCTCGACTACCTGCTTTCGCGCGACGACGTGAACGCGGCGAAGGTGGGTTGCTGCGGGCTGTCGGGCGGCGGGCTGCGGACGGTGTTTCTCACCGGGGCGGACCCGCGCATTCAGTGCTCGGTGGCGGTGGGCATGATGACGACGTGGCGCGACTACCTGCTGCACAAAGCGTTCACGCATACGTGGATGTGCTACATCCCGTCGATTCCGCGCGACCTCGATTATCCCGAGATTATGGGACTGAATTGTCCGAAACCGTCGCTCGTGCTGAACAACAATGAGGACCAGTTGTTCACGCTGCCGGAGATGCGCCGCGCCGACGATATTTTGAAGGCGGTGTATGGGAAGGCCGGGGCGGCGGACCGGTATAAGGCGAGCTTTTATCCGGGCCCGCACAAGTTCGATTTGGAGATGCAGAAGGAAGCGTTTGCGTGGTTTGACCGGTGGCTGAAGGGGTAGGGGATGGCGGATTTTAAGCTCACACCGGAGGAAACGCTCAGGCGCGCGGAGCATCTGATTGCGAAGGCGCAGCGGGAGAAGAGCACCGTCCTTGATTTAGGCGATCTCGGGCTCGTCGCTCTTCCCGATTCGCTCGGCAACCTCACCCAACTCACCACGCTCTATCTCTACAGCAACCAACTCGCCGCTCTCCCCGATTGGCTCGGCAACCTCTCCCAACTCACCACGCTCTACCTCTCCAAAAACCAACTCGCCGCTCTTCCCGATTCGCTCGGCAACCTCTCCCAACTCACCTCGCTCAACCTCTCCAACAACCAACTCGCCGCTCTCCCCGATTCGCTCGGCAACCTCTCCCAACTCACCTCGCTCTTCCTCTACAACAACCAACTCGCCACACTCCCCGATTCGCTGCCACGGTTGGCAAAACTGACTGACCTGTTCCTGCACGGCAACGCCCAGCTTGATCTTCCGGCGGGCATCCTGGGCCCGACGTATGACGAGGTAGTTATATCTCGCAAGGAGCCCAAACCACCGAAGGAGATCCTCGATTACTACTTTGCGAATCGCGCAGGCTCGCGGCCGCTAAACGAAGCGAAGTTAATTCTGGTGGGCCGCGGCGAGGTGGGCAAGACCTCGCTCGTGAAGAAATTGGTCACGGGAAAGTTCAACTCGCGAGAAAAGACAACGGAGGGCATTCGAATCTCAGACTGGGACTGTCCGATTGGGAAGGGGAAGAACGTTCGCGTTCACCTTTGGGACTTCGGCGGGCAGGAGATGCAACACGCCACGCACCAGTTCTTCCTCACCGAGCGGGCCCTCTACCTGCTGGTGCTCAATCGCCGCCAGGACGGTTGCGACGAGGAGGCCGACTACTGGTTCCGGATGATCCGCGCCTTCGGCGGTGTGGACGCTCCGGTGATTGTTGTGCTGAACAAGCAAAAGAAGGAGCCGTTCGACGTGAACCGGGGCGGATGGCTGGAGAAGTATGCGTCCAACATTCGAGGGTTCGTCGAGACGGACTGCGCGGACAACGCGTCGATCACTCGCCTGAAGAAGTCGATTCAGGAACGGATTCGCGCTATCGAAAGCGTTCACGAGGGCTTCCCGAAGAAGTGGTTCGCGATCAAGGATAAGCTCGCGACCATGCCGGACGGCTATGTGACGAGCCGGCAGTACCGGGAGATTTGCGCCGAGCACGGGGAGGGCGATGCGGAGAAGCAGAAGATGCTCTCCCGCTTTCTGCACGACTTGGGGATTGCGCTCAACTACGAGAAGGACGACCGGCTGCGCTTCGCGTATGTGCTGAAGCCGGAATGGATCACGGGCGGGATCTATGCATTGCTGCACGGGTTCATCACAGCCAAGGGCGTTTTCAGCCTGGCGCAAGCGGAGGCACTGCTGCGAAAGAAGAAGTATGGCAAGCAGGCTGTCACGTTTCTCGTTGAACTGATGGAGCGGTTTGAACTTGGATTCGCGTTGAACGAGGAGCGGACGCGCTTTCGGATTCCACAAGCACTGGAGGACAAGCAGCCAAACGAGGCATCTACTTTTTCAGCGGAACGCTGCTTACGCTTTGCATACAAGTACGAGATCGTGCCGGATGGCCTCCTTCCGCAGTTCATTGTGCGGACGGAGCACATGAGCAAGACGGCCTGGCGGTGGAAAAGCGGCGTGATTGTGCGAGATGAGCGGACGGGGTGCCGGGCGCTGGTGCGCGCCGACAAGTCCGAACGCATGGTGCGGATTGCCGTGGACGGACCGGAAGCGCACCGGCAGGATCTGTTGCGCGTGGCACGATTCAACTTCGAAGCGATTCATGGGAATTACAAGTTCACGCCGGTGGAGTTGGTGTATCCACCGGAGCCAGTAGCCGATCCGATGAAGCTTGCCGAGTTACGTGGACGGATCGAGGCGGGCCAAACAACTGTTTCGATATTCCTGGGGGCGGGAAAGTTTAAAGACTTTGAGGCGGCGGTACTCGACCCCAAAGATCCGAAGCGGCCCCTACGTACGTTTCTCAGCTACGCGCACGGCGACGACGAGAAGTACATCAACGCAATGAGAAAGCAATTGATGCAGATGGAACGGCTGGGACTACTGAAGGTGTGGTCTGACCATTCCATTCGGGCGGGACAACAGTGGGAAGAGACCATTCTCCAAGAGTTGGCTGCCGCCGAACTGGTGATTTGCCAAATCAGCAGCGACTTTCTTGCGTCGAATTTCTGTATGTTGACGGAACTGAAGATGGCGATTGAACGCGCGGGGCGCGACGAGATCGTCCTGGTTGCCTATGTGCTGCACGAGTGCCAGTGGAAGCGGGAGAAACCGCTAGCGAAGTTCCAGTTGCTGCCCAAAGGGGCAAAACCGATCTCCAAGTGGGGCAGCAAACACGAATATTGGAACGAGATCGCGGAGGGGATTTGGGCTGTTGCCGAACCCCTGCAAGAAAAGCTCGCGAAGACGGATGACCCGCGCCGGATGCTGCATGACTAGACTCGCCTTTATTCTGGCCGCCCTCCCCCTCTTCGCCGAGGCGCCGGTCTCCACATTCAAGCTCGTGCACACCTATCCACATGACCGCACGGCGTTCACGCAGGGGTTGGAGTATCGCGACGGGTTTCTGTATGAGGGCACGGGGTTGAACGGGCGGTCGACGTTGCGGAAGGTGGAGCTGCGGACGGGCAAGGTGGTGCAGCAGATTGCGATTCCATACGAGCATTTTGGCGAGGGGATCACGATGCTGGCGGGTGAGATTTTGCAGCTTACGTGGCAGTCGCAGGTGGGGTTCGTCTATGGCGCCACGGACTTCAAGATGCGGCGGCAGTTCCGGTATACGGGCGAGGGGTGGGGGCTGGCCAACAACGGGCGCGAGGTGTTCATGAGCGACGGTTCGGCGACGATCCGCGTGCTGAGTCCGAAGACGTTCGCGGTGGCGCGGCGCATCACGGTGAAGGACGGGGCGATGGCGGTGTCGCAGTTGAACGAGTTGGAGATGGTGGGCGGGGAGCTTTACGCGAACGTGTGGCAGTCCGACAAGGTGGCGCGGATTTCGCCGGTGACGGGCAAGGTGCTGGGGTGGATCGACCTAAACGGACTATTGAGTCCGATTTTCCGCACCGGCGAAATCGACGTGTTGAACGGCATCGCCTACGACGCGCTGGGCAAGCGGCTGTTCGTGACGGGGAAGCTGTGGCCGTCGGTGTTTGAGATCAAGGTGGTTCCGAAAGCGAAGAAGTGATGGCCGCTCCCACGGTAGCTGAAGTTGAGCAGATCTCGGCGATGACGGACGTGGTGCTGCGCAACCTGCGCATCACGCAATGCTATGCCGAGCTGTCGGGGTCGTTCGCGGTGCTGTTGCCGGGCGGGGCAAACTGGTGCACGTTTGCGACGTGGGCTTCGCGGCAGGCCGGGCGAAGCATTCGCGCCGAGGACATTACGCTGGCGCTCGAGCAGCGGCTGCGGAAGCTGCCGGCGTTGCATGCGATCTTCGCGCAGCTCACGCAGGTGATGGGCCTGGAGCGCGACCAGATGATCGGCGACATTGCGCGGCTGGTATTGCGGGCGGGCGGCATGCAGCGTTCGGCGGCGGCGGTGGCCGAGGGGAATGTGAAGGTGTTCTCCGAAATTGGGCGCGAGTTTGCGCGGTGCCTGGAGATGCTGGAGGCGGGGAACGATACCGAGGCGGCGTGGTCGCACTTTCTGGCGACGCTGCGGCCGGGCGATCCGCCGGACGGGCAGGGGCTGCTGGCCGAGGCGTTCACGAACTACCGAATGGCGCGCGGAGCGGCGGACGAGGCGCGGCGGGCGCAGCACACGCTGCTGGCGAACCTGCTCATCGGCTATCACGAGCAGACGCGGCTGCAGCCGGAGATTCAGCGCGCGCTCGACGAAGCGTTGCTGCCGCACGCGATTCTGGAGCAGGAGGTGTACCTGGCGCTGAGCGCGCGGCTGCGGATTCTGTCGCGCATCTGGTCGTTCTTTTCGCCGTTCCGCGAATCGCTGTTGCGCAAGGCGGCGAAGGTGATTACGGCCGAGACGGTGCGGCTGGCGCGGATGGTCGTGACTGACCATATGATGTCAATTGAGCTGCCGGGCCCGCGGCTGCTAAAGCTGGGGCACGACTTGCAGCGGCCGTTTCCGGCGCTGCTGGCGCCGGTTGATTTACCGGAACTGGAGCGGACGCTGCGGCCCGTGGACCCCACGCCGGGTTCGAGCGCGGGGGCCGGAACGGTTGATTGGGCGGGGAGGGGGCGGGGACCCGAGGACGGATGCGCGGGGGGGGTCCGGGGCGGGGGATTGGGCGGACTTCCGCGGGCGGATTCACTTCATCGCCGGTTTGTTTCGCGCCTGGCACGACGAGGTGACGCTGCTCACGCCGCCGTTCGCCGAGGAACAGTTGGCGGCGCTGCGGGCGGGGCGGAGGCCCAGCGGGCCGCTGTAGCGGGACGAGCCGGTGCGCCGGACGGGCCGGTGCGGCGGACACAGACCGGGACGTCTCTCCTACTTCGCGATCCAGTGATGCCAGCGGTGGTAACAGTCGTCGCAGCGCACGGCGACGCGGCCCATGGCGCCCATCAGCTTTTCGGTGAGCGAGGTGGAGGTAGAAAAGCGCACCTGCTCCGAGCGGCATTTGGGACAGCGTGTCTTCACGCGCGAATCGAGCGTGGCGGGCCGGAGGCCGACCGGGTATTTCAATAGCGCGGGCAAGAGCGGCTCCTTACGGAGCTCGGGCATTGCTTCAAGTGAGCCCCTCCTTGGCGACGATCCACTTGCGCCAGCGGAAGTAGCAGCTATGGCATCGCAACGGCCGCCGGCCAATCAGATTCAACACTTCATCCACAACCGATTTTGTTGCGGAATAATGGAATCGCGCCGAGTGGCATTTCGGACACTTCACTTCGCGCTGTACGCGCGCGGACAACGAGAGTGTACCGGATGGAGCATTGGTCATAGGGATCGGGGAGCAATCCATGTGCCAACGGCGGCGGCGTATAAGAATTCGGGAGTTACCGAATGAGCGGGCAGGTAATTCCGTAATAGTTTCGGCAGAATTTCCTTCATTTCCCCGCCTCTTCTCTATTCGAAGGGGGAGCCGGCACGGGGAAGGGCGCCGGGGACGGCGCGGGCAAGGGAGCGGCGAAAAAGGACACGCGGGGGCGGGATAGACCAGTGGCGCACGCAAGCGCCGCGGCGGCGGCACCAATGCTGAGTCTTTGCATCGTCCCTTGTATAGGAATGATACACCTAGGGTCAAGCCCTGCTACAATCGAGAGCGACCCTGCCAATCGGAGCCGGAGTGGCGGAATGGCAGACGCAGCAGACTCAAAATCTGCCAAGGTTTTACCTTGTGTGGGTTCAAGTCCCACCTCCGGCACCACACACACCCTTCAGACGATCTGCCCGTTGGGCAGGTGGCTGGCCAGCGCTTCCGCAAGTTCCTTCATGCCGATCGGTTTCAGCAGATAGCCGTTCATTCCCGCGTCCATGCAATGCCTGCGGTCCTCTTCGAGAGCCGAGGCGGTGAGGGCGACGATGGGAATGCGGCCCGCGCCGGGCTCGAGATTGCGGATGCGGACGGCGGCATCGAAGCCGCTCATGCCGGGCATCATGAGATCCATCAGCACAATGTCGTAGCGGGTGGAGCTGAACATGTGAACGGCCTCATAGCCGTCGGCGGCGAGGTCCACCTGGCAGCCCATTCGTTCGAGCAGACGTTGAATCACGCGGCGGTTGATGGTGTTGTCTTCCACCACCAGGACGCGGGCTCCGGGAAAGCGGGCGGCGTCCAGCGGAGCACCGAGATCGTGATCTTCGGCTGGTCGACGCAGA
>CAYUZM010000103.1:5827-11433 GCA_964449665.1 uncultured Solibacteraceae bacterium | reverse complement strand
GCTCTGGTCAAATTGAAATTTCATGCGGGATTCGATTACCTCGAATATACGGCTACGTTTCATAAGGGAGAATCCGTGTGGATATTGCGGGGAGTCCGAGAGACCCTCCAGGCATTCGCGCCCCGCATGATTGTGAAACCAAGCGCGAAGGCAGCGCAATAGCGGCGGTAGCCGTGGAGGGCTGGTGTGGAGAGGAGTGAAGGAGCGGGCATCTTTCGAGGAACACTGGAATCCTATCGGCTTCTACTGTGTAAATGGAAGGCTGAGGATCGCGATCCATTTGCGGCGTTGAATGCGGATGAGCGGGTGATGCGGTACTTCCCTTCCCTATTGACTCACGCCGAGTCGGAGGCGATGTTGGAGCGCAATACGGCGCATTTCGCACGACATGGGTTTGGGCTTTGGGCTGCGGAACTGAAGGCGACGGGCGAGTTTGCGGGGTTCATTGGGCTGAGTGTTCCGCAATTTGACGCTCATTTCATGCCGTGTGTGGAGATTGGCTGGCGGCTGGCGGCACGGTTTTGGAGCCAGGGGTTGGCGACTGACGGGGCGCAGGCGGTGTTGCGGTTCGGGTTTGAGGAGTTGGGGTTGGAGGAGATTGTTTCCTTCACCGCGGTGGAGAACCGCGCGTCGCGGCGGGTGATGGAAAAGATTGGGATGGTACGCGATGCGGATGGGGATTTCGATCATCCGTCGCTGCCGGAAGGGCACGCGCTGCGGCGGCACGTGCTCTACCGGATTCATGCGGGCGGCACGGCGGTTTCAGCTCTCCCGTAACGCCGTAAGCGGGTCGGTTCGCGAGGCGCGGCGCGCGGGGAGATAGCCGGCGGCGGCGGCGAGCAGGAGAATGGCGGCCATGGCGGCGTAGGTGGCGGGGTCGGTGCCGGTGACGCCGTAGAGGATGCCGGTGAGCAGGCGGGCGAGCATCCATGACGCGGTGATGCCGACGGCCATGCCGATACCCGCGAGGAGTAGCGTTTGGCGCAGGACGCGCGTTTGAATGTCCATGGCCGAGGCGCCGAGAGCCATGCGGATGCCGATCTCCTGTTTCTGGCGGCTCACCGAGTAAGAGATCACGCCATAGATGCCGAGCGCGGCGAGCATGAGGGCGAAGGCCGAGAAACCGGCAAGCAGCACGGCCACGAAGCGGCGCGGGGAGACGGATTTGTCGACGAGGTCGCCGATGACCTGGAACTCATTGCCGGGCAAATTGGGTTCGAGGGGGCGGAGAGCATTGCGAAGGGAGGAGGCCATGGCCGAGGGCGCGAGAGAGCCGCGGGCCACCAATTGCACGGCGGAATAGTCGCCGGTTTGGCGCATGGGGATGTACATTTCGTTGCCCGCATCCTGTTCGAGGGCGATGTGGCGGACGTCGCTGACCACGCCGACGACCTCGATGTCGCCATTGTTCCGGATGATCTTGCCGAGGGGATTTTCGCCGGGCCATAAGGTGCGGGCGAGCGTTTCGTTGATGACAATGACACGCTTTGAGCCTTCGCGGTCGCGCTCGTCGAGGTCGCGTCCGGCGCGGAGGGGGATACCCATGGCGGCGAAGTAGCCGTCGCTCACGATGCGTACAAAGACATCGGGCGGCGGGTTGGTTCGGGAATAGACTTTGTCCTTGGCGCCAATGGTCCAACTGCGGTTGCTGCCGAGGGGCAGAACGTCGGTGAGTCCGGCGGACTCGACCCCGGGCAAAGCGCGCACGAGGCGGAGCACTTCATCGAGGTTGGCATTCCGGTTTTCGCGCTTGGGGTCAATGCGCATAGCGACGGCATGGTCGGGACGGAAGCCGAGATTGACGTCGAGGACCCGGAGGAAGCTGCGAATGAGGAGTCCGGAGCCGACGAGCAGGACGCAGGCGAAGGCGATTTCGGAGACGACGAGGGCGGAGCGGGTCCAGGAATGTCTTGCGCCGGCGCTGGAGCCGCGGTTGGCTTCCTTGAGGTCGTCGTGAATGGCGCGCGAGGGTGACTGAAGCAACGGCGCGAGGCCGAGGATAAGGCCGGTGAGCGCGGCGGCGGCGGCGGCAAAGCCGAAGGCGGCGGGGTCGAGGCAAATGCTTTCGCGGAGTGGGAGGTTGATGGTCTGGAGGCCGGCCATGAGGCGCGTGGCGGCGGCGGCGAGGCCCAGGGCGAGGGCCGCGGCGCAGGCGGAAAGCAGGAGGCTTTCGGTAACCATCTGGCGGATGAGGCGTCCGCGTCCGGCGCCGAGGGCCACGCGGATGGCATGTTCCTTCTGGCGGGCCGAGGCTCGGGCTAATTGGAGATTGGACAGGTTGGCGCAAACGATCAGCATGACGACGCCGACGGCGAGGGCGAGCACAAAGAGCGCCGGGCGGATGCGGCCGCGCACGCGCTCGTCGAGCGGGCTCATGGCAACGCGGAGGCCTTCGCGTTCGTGCCGTGCGCCGATGGGGCCGATGATCACGTCGGCTTCCGCTTGGGCCTGTTGGAGGGTGACGCCGGGGCGGAGGCGTCCGATGGCGGACAAGGTGTTGCCCATGCGATTGACGCCGGCACTGAACGGGAGAGGCAAGTAGAGATCGACGCGTGTGCCTGGGGCGAGGACGGAACCAAAGTCGAAGGGGATGACGCCTATGACGGTGACGGCGCGGTTGTTCAGCGTGAGTTGGCGGCCGACGATGTTGGGGTCGGAGGCGAAGCGGCGTTTCCAGAAGGGTTCGTTGAGCAGGACCACCGGGAGATTGTCGCGGGATTCCTGTTCGGTGAAGGTGCGGCCCATTCTGGGGGCGACGCCGAGCATGGCAAAGAAGTTCTGCGAGACGGGGACGGCAGTGAGGCGTTCTGGTTCGCCGTGGCCGGTCATTTTGCGGTCGCCGATTCCATAGAAGGCAAAGTAGGCGGCCATACCGGAGAACGAGCGGTTTTGGTCACGGAATTCAACGAACGGATTGACCTTGAAGGTTTCGCTGGAGAGGTCGCCATCCTGTTCGGATTCGGCGACTCTGATCCAGACGAGGCTGGCGGGATCGCGCACGGGCAGCGGCTGGAGCAGGAGGGCGTTCACGATGCCGAAGATGGTGGTGCTGGCGCCGATGCCGAGGGCGGCGATGAGGATGGCGAAGACGGTGAAGCCCGAGTCGCGGCGGAGGGAGCGGAGGGAGTAGCGGGTGTCGCGCCAGAGGGTCTCGAAGAACGGGAGGGAGCGAACCTCGCGGTGCTCTTCGCGGAGTTGGGCGGCGGCTCCCATTTCGAGGCGGGCCCGGCGTTCGGCCTCGGCGCGCGAAAGGCCGCGGCGGACGTGATCGTCGGCCAGGAGCGCGGTGTGTGTGTCGAGTTCGTCGTTGAAATCGCGGTCGAGCGAGGCGGGCTGGAACAGGGCACGGAGGCGCGCGGCGAGGTGGCGGAGGCGGGAGAGCATCAGTTTTTCTCCTCGAGTTGGAGGACACGGCCCATGACGCCGGCGATGCGCTCCCAGTTCCGGGTCTCTTCGGCGAGTTGTTTGCGGCCGGCGCGGGAGATGGAGTAGTAGCGGGCGCGGCGGTTGTTCTCCGAGGTGCCCCATTCCGGAGTGACCCATCCTTTTTGAACAAGGCGGACGAGGCAGAGATAGATGGTGCCCTGGTTCACGAGCAGGGCTTCTTGGCTGAGCTGTTCGATGCGGCGGGCGATGCCGAAGCCGTGCATGGGGCCCATCGCCTGGAGGGTTTTGAGGACCATGAGGTCGAGGGTGCCTTGGAGGATTTCCGATCTGTCTTTGGCCATGGGGCGTCTCCTGTGGGTTGTATAGAGGAGGGTGCCATATCTCCTGTGGGATGTCAAGAGGAGCTGCTGTTGGCAGCCGCCGATGGACTCCGATTCACGCCGATGCCGGGCCTACACATGGATGTGGAGCGGCGAGTGGGGCGGCGAATGGAGCGGCGAGGAGGCGGCGAGGGCTCCGCCGGCTTGGGGAATAGACCGCCGCTTTCCGTACGGAATAAGGTAACTATGCCTCAGGGAGTGCGATTCTTTTGTCACGAGAAGCGCGGGGTGGCCGATTTGGGATGTAGGAAGGAACGTCCCGATGGCAGCCACAATGACGATGCTGGAAGCGCGTGACGCGATGATGTTGGAGCGATTGGGGGTGCCGGAGTTCTACCGGTCGCTGCTGGACGAGGTGGAAGAGGGCATCTATTTTGTGGACCGCGATGAGCGGGTGCTGTACTGGAACAGCGCGGCGCAGCGGATGACGGGATTCCGGAGCGGCGAGATAGTGGGGCGGGTGTCGGGGCGCGAGTTAGTGCAGGACACCGATCATCATGGCTGCGAGCTATGTGTGAAGGGCTGCCCATTGCGGCCCGTGCTGCGGGGGAAAGAGTTGCGGACGCCGGCCCTGTTCATGCGGCATCGGGACGGTCACCGGATTCCAGTGCGGCTGCGGACGGCGCCGCTGCTGGACCGGCAGGGTCACCGGGTGGGCGAGGCGCGGCTGTTCCGGGAGAACGGCGAAACGCTGGCCTGCGTGGAGAAGCTGACGCAGTTGCGCGAGTTGACGCTGGTGGACGGCCTGACGGGGCTGGGGAACCGGCGGTTTGCCGAAGGGAGCGTCGCAGAGGCGTTGTGGCGGTATGAGCGGGAGGACCACGGCTTTGGGCTGCTGGTGGTGGACGTGGATGGGTTGGACGAGGTGAATCGCACGCGGGGGCTGGCGGCCGGCGACGCGGCGCTGCGGGTGGTGTCGGCTACGCTGCAGGGGACGCTGCGGTCGTTCGACGTGCTGGCGCGGTGGAGCGACGGGGAGTTTCTGGCGGTGGTGGAGAAGATTTCAGTCCAGTCGTTGAGCTGTCTGGCCGACCGGATGAGGGATCTGGTGGCGGCCAGTTGCGTGCCGGTGGACGGGGAGAAGTTCGGTGTGGCGGTGAGTGTGGGAGGCACGATGGTGTGGGAAGGGGACACGATGGGGCGGCTGGTGGGGCGCGCGGAATGGCGCCTGCGGCAGGCCAAGGCGGAAGGGCGGGGCCGGACGGTCGTGGTGTAGGCAGGCGTGCCCGGGTCGTGGATGATATCATCCGGGGTATGGCGACGTTTGTGACTTTGGGGACAGCGGGGGGCACGGTGGCTCCGGCGCTGGACCCGGTCGTGCTCCAGGCCAAGGAGCGGACACTGCTCGATAACCTGCGCGAGTTGGGCGAAGTGATTGTCGCCTATTCGGGCGGGACGGATTCGGCGTATCTGGCTTGGGCGGCGGGGCGCGTCTTGGGCGACAAGGCGGTTGCCATCACGGCAGATTCGGCATCGATTCCCGAGTCTCACAAGCGGGATGCGGCGGAGTATGCGCGGGTATGCGGATTCCGGCACGAGGTGATCGAAACGCGGGAGTTTGAGAATCCCGACTACGTCAAGAACGACGCCAACCGCTGTTTCCACTGCAAAGACGAGTTATTCACGAGATTGGAGGAGGTGGCGCGCGAGCGCGGCGTGCGCCACATCATCTACGGCGTGAACCAGGACGACCTGGGCGATTACCGTCCGGGGCCGCAGGCGGCGAAGATTCACGAGATTAAACCACCCCCCCTGGAATCGGCGTTGCGGAAGGCGGGTAACCGGGAGCATGCCAGGCCGCCGGGCCCTCAAGCTTCGGACTCGCGGGTAGCCGACGCG
>CAYUZM010000103.1:0-5817 GCA_964449665.1 uncultured Solibacteraceae bacterium | reverse complement strand
CCGGGACACCTTGGGGGATTACCGTCCGGGGCGGAGGGCGGGTACAATTCACCAGGGGAAAGCACCGCTCGTGGGAGCGGGGTTGCGTAAGGCGGCGATCCGGGAGCTGGCCAAGCAGGCGGGACTGCCGTTTTGGGACCGGCCGGCGGCGGCCTGTTTAAGTTCGCGCGTGCCGTATGGAACGCCGGTGACGGTGGAGACGATCAAGACGATCGAGACGGGCGAGGAAGCGATGCGCGCGCTGGGGTTCCGGCAGTTCCGCGTGCGGTTCCATGAGAAGCTGGTGCGGATTGAAATTGACCGCCAGGAGTTGCCGAGGGCGCTCGACCTGGAGATGGCAGGCCGGTTGACCGCGATCTTCAAGCCGCTTGGGTTTCACTACGTGACGTTGGATTTGGAAGGCTACCGGCAGGGATCGTTGAACGCGGCGCTGGGTATGACGCCGGTGGGCGCCGAGTAAGAGCGTTTCGGGGCGCGAGCGGGGAATCAACAACATGGTTCGAGTGGATACGGTATTGGATACGTGGCGTTCCGTGCGCGCCGACGCCGTGGCTGCGGTGCGCGAGTGGCCGGCCGGTGAGATGGATTACCGGGCGGTTCCCGAGCTGATGACCTATGGCGAAATTGCGCGGCACATTCTGGATGCCGGGCATGGGTTGACGGGAATTCTGCTTGCGGGCGAGACGGATTTCCAAGCGGCTGATTTTCGTGCCAAGCTAGCAGGATATTCTTCCGGACTCAAGGGAGATGCCACGCCCGGCGAACTGGCCGAGGCGATGGATCGGATGGCGGCGGAGCGGATCGAAGCGCTGCGGACACAGAGCGCGGAGTGGTGGGCCGTTGTGGTGCGGAAGTGGGATGGGCAGGAGCTGACGCGGTTGGAGTACATTCAATTCGTGAAGGAGCATGAGCTGACGCATCGTTCGCAGTTGTTCCTCTACATGCGTCTGAAGGGGATGGTGCCGCCCACGACGCGGCGGCGGTTGCAGAAAAAATAGGCGCCGGGGCCTTGCGGGCGCTCGATATTTTTGTATAAAAGGAAGGAACTTCTTTTAGGAGGAGGTAAAGAAATCGTATGGTCAAATGTCCCTTGTGCGATGCCGATATTGACGTGGATACCGATGAACTGGATGAGGGGGACTCCGTGTCTTGCGACGAATGCGGGAAGAGCCTAGGCGTGGTATCGCTGGATCCGCTTGAGTTGGCCTCTGAAGACGAGGACGACTACGAGGAGGAAGAAGAGGACTTCGACGAGGACGAAGAAGACGAGGACGAAGATGAGGAAGAGGAAGAGGACGAGTGGTAAGGTCCTGGTGGTGAAGTGGGCGTGCGTGGCGGCGTTGGCCGGGGTGTGGTTGTTGGGTGGCATGGCGCCGCGGGCGGAAGGCGCGGAGAAGAAGCCGAAGGCGAGCGAGCCGTATGGGGTCATCGCGGGATCGGTGTTTCGTGAAACGGGGTTCTCGTTTGCGGGCGTCGAAGTAGTAGTGGTGTGGGAAGTGGATGGCAAGAAAAAGAAAGAGTGGAAGGGGCGTTCGGACGCGCGCGGCGAGTTCGCATTCCGGGTGCCGGCGGGTGTGGGCCGCTATACTGTACGTGTAAAGGCCGATGGGCACGCGCCGGAAGAGCGGTCGCTCGAAATTGGCCTCGATGAAAGACGCGAGTTGTCGATTCGCATGCAGACGGAGACGGTGAAGAAATGAAGGTTCGATTCCTGGCGCTGATGGTGATTGGGACGCTCGCGGCACTGGCGCAGCAGTCGCCGGTGCCGGGGCAGAAGCCGCCGCCCTTTTTCAAAGGCGAGAAGAAGGACAAGGAAAAGGACGAGGCGACGCGGAGCGTGTCGGGCACGGTGCGCGGGCTGAAGGACGAGGCCGTGGAAGGCGCCGTGGTGCAGATCAAGGACACGCGGACGCTGCGCGTGCGGAGCTACATCACGAAGGCGGATGGGAACTACTTCTTTCATGGGCTGAGCAAGAACTCCGACTATGAACTGAAGGCGGAGTTTGGGGGCAACGCAAGCGACAAGAAGACGCTGAGCGTGTACGATTCGCGGCAGAATGCCGTGATCAACCTGCAACTGGAAGAAACCAAGAAAAACTGAGGTGGCCGTGAACGCGGGCATGGGGCTGGTGGCGATGCTCGTCGTGCGCGTCCGTGCGACGGAGACGTGCGTGCGTGTGCGCGGCGACAGGGAAGGGCCGGGCTGTGGCATCCAGCGGCGGTAAGGCAAAGGCGGGCGCGGGGCGCGAGGTGCGTTGGGCGCGCAAGCCGAAACGCGGTTCGAAACGGCCCCTCTGGAAGCGGCTGGCGCTCTGGCTGGCGGCGGCGTTTGCCGCGTGGTTCGCGCTGTGCCTTGTTTCGCTCGTGCTGATGAAATGGGTGACGCCGCCGGTGACGATGGTGCAGGCGCAGCGGCGGGTGGAGTCGTGGTTCGCCAAAGGGAAGTATGAGAAGCGGCGGACGGCGGTGGAGCTGAAGCGGATCTCGCCGCAGTTGCAGCATGCCGTGATCGCGGCCGAGGACGGGCGGTTCTATCAACACCACGGGATCGACTTCGACGAGTTGGGAAAGATCTATGAAGACGTGGTGGAGGATGGCGAGCCGATTCGCGGCGGTTCGACGATCACGCAACAATTAGTGAAGAATCTGTTTTTTACGACGCACGGGAATCCGCTGCGCAAAGTGGCCGAGTTTGGGATGGCGCCGGCGGCGGATTGGATTCTGGGTAAGCAGCGCGTGCTGGAGCTGTACTTGAACGTGATTGAGTGGGGGCCCGGCGTGTATGGGGCGGAGGCGGCGGCGCGCTATCACTATCGCACCAGCGCGGCGGCCTTGAACCGGGATCAGGCCGTGCGGCTGGCGGCGGTGATTCCGTTGCCGAGGAGGCGGCGTCCGGCGCGGATGGACAAGTATTCGGCCATTATTGAACGGCGGATGGCGATGATGGGGTGGTAGGGCGGCTACTTCGGTAGCGATTCCTTGGTGATACGCGACAGTTCTTCCAGATGCTCCAGCAATAAGGACTGCATGCCCGTCATAAACTTCTGCTGAAGCGCGGGAGCCTTTTTGAGCATCGCCGTGCCGGCGGGCGATTCATAGAAGGCGAGCATGCCGTCGATCTCTTCGGACGAGTAAACCTCGTCGTAGGCTTTCACCTGAATGGCGCGCATCTTTTCCGACGTCAGGAAACGCTGCATCGATTCAATCGTTTTCTTCTGCATCTCCTCCGCTTTCTCACGGGCGTCGGGCGGGAGTTTCGGCATGGAAGGCGAGTCCACCAAGGCTTTCATCTGATCCTGCAACTGGGGGAAATCAAGTTGCTGATTGGTCAGCGCGAACAGGCGTTGGATCTTGGCTTGTTTCGGAGTTTGTGCTTGCTGGGCGGCCGCCGCAGCACTTAGTAACAGGAACGTAAGTACCAGGCGGAGACTCATGCCTCCAGTATACGAGACAGGACGGGGCGAGCTTTACTGCGCCGAAGCTTCCTTCTGCAGGCGCTGGAGTTCGGGCACGATCTCATTGAAGGCTTCCTGGCCGATGGCCATGGACTTCTGAAGCAGCGTTGGCATTTTCGTGAGCATGGACCGGCCGGCCGGCGATTCGTAAAAGGCAACCATGCCGTCGAGTTCTTCGATGGTGAATGTCTCGTCGTATAGCTGCGCGTATTTGGGCTTCATGCGGACCCAGCTCATCTGTTTGGTAATCAGTTCCCTGGATTGCGCTTGCGCGGCCTCGAGCTTTGACTTTTCCGCGGGCGGCGCATTGGGCGGCACGATGGAGGGCAGCATCTTGAAGATCTGCGCCGTCATCTGATCGACATTGGCCTGGCTGTTGGTGAGTTCGAGCAGGCGCTCGATCCTGGCCGTCTTGGCGGATGCGGCAGCGGCGGCAGGGGGTGGCGCCTGCGCGAACGTGGAGACGGCAAGCAGAAAGGTGGCTGGAACAAAAGCGAATCGCATTGGCTACAGTGTAGCGGCTTATTGAATGGCGATTGGGCGAAGCGCGGTCCCGGCGACTGCGCCTTTCAGGCGGTTGGTGGTGGCGAAGTAGACGAAACGGTTGATCTTCGCGGCGGCGAGCGCTTCCAGGTTATGAAATTCGCCGATGTGGACGCCTTGCTCGACGAGTAAGTACTCATGCACGGCATTGGAGACGCCGGCGGGGAGCGTCGGATCGCTGCCGACTTCGACGCCGCTGGTATCGCCGCCGATGAAGACGACGCCCTTCTGCTCGACGAGCCATTTCGCCCCGGCGAGGTTCAGTCCGGCGGAATCGTGGGTGGCAAGTTTGGCGTGGTCGGCGCCGGTGGCGCCCCAATAGCGGAGAGTGCCGGTGCGGATGAAGACAGCGTCGCCGGGTTCGAGTGTGACGTTCTGCTTCGCGAGGGCGGCTTGCAGTTCCGCCGGGCCGATGGAGAAGTTCGAAGGAAGCGCGTCGACGCCTTTCCAGCCTGCGACGTCGATCAGCACGCCGCGCAGGATGACGGGCGGGATGGTATCGGCATCGGCTTTGGTGATGCCGAAATTGGTGCCGTGTTGCGCTTCTTTGAAGCCGTTGTACCAGTGGTTATCGGCGCCCGAGGTGATATGACCGAGGCCGTCGATTTGAGTGCCGAGGTTATCGGACATGTAGAGCGCGAGCGAGTGCCAGGAGAGCGCGCGAGGGTGTTGCGCGAACGGGTTGGTGCCGGGGTCGCGCTTGATGAGTTCGGGACTGCGGAATGTGACCAGGCTGGTGGCGGAGTGGCCGGGCCATTTATAGGAGGAGGCATCGCAGAGCACGCCGAGGTCGTAGGTTTTGCCGGTGCGCACGCTCTGCAGGGCCTTCAGCACGTAGGCTGGATTGGCGACGGCGTTGAGTGAGCCGGTCTCGTCGCTGGGCCCCCAGACCCAGCCGAAACCTTTGCCGGGGGTCCAGCCTTTGAGCGAGGCGGATTGTGGGAAAGCGGTGGCGGCGAGGGCGAGAGCCAGGATGAGGGTGCGCATTTGTGGGATTGTATCGAAATGGCGAAGAGGATGATGTGCGGCATCGCGGCATCGCGTTGGCCTCGTTGCTGTCTCGCGCCGTGTGTCTCGCGCCGTGATGCAGTCACGCGTCCGCTGCACTAGAATGAATCCGCTGTTTCCCACAGTGGCGATTCCCAGGAGGTTGCGATGAACTTGAGCCGACGGAGCCTGCTCCAGACCGCGCTTGGTATGCCGGCGGCGGCGTGGTTGCAGCACTACCGCGCGCTGGCCGCGCCGCACACCGGTTTGCTGAAGATCACCAAGATCAAAACGATGGGGCTGGACAATGTGCGGGATGGTTGTCTGGTTCGCATCGAGACCGACGCCGGGATTGTGGGCTACGGAGAGGCGGGGCTGCCGTCGGCGGCCGCTCGCGCGCGCATCGACATGATGGCGCCTCAGTTGATCGGGCAGGATCCGCTGGCGATCGAGCGGCACTTTTACATGATGGCGGCGACGCAGTATTCGTTCATTGCAAACATTCCCACGGTGAGCGGCGTCGATATCGCCCTGTGGGATCTGGCCGGGAAGATCACGGGCTTACCGGTTTACCGGCTGCCGGGCGGGGCGGTCCGCAAGAACATTCCCGTGTACTCGCATGGCGGTCCGGACGACATGTTGGACAAGGCGCAGTGCCGGGCTTGGGCGGAGCAGGTGAAGTCGGCGCCGGAGGGCTTCCGGGCGTTCAAGTTTGGCTTCGGCGGGCCGCGGGGCGGGAGGCGCGTGGGCGGCGGCGGCGGTGCAGGTGGTGGCGCCTGCGCAGGCGCGGGTGCACGTGGTGGCGCGGGGCAAGGCCAGGGCGGTGGCGGCG
>CAYUZM010000102.1:735-11474 GCA_964449665.1 uncultured Solibacteraceae bacterium | reverse complement strand
CCGCCGCGTGGTGGTGCCGCGCCCCGACCTGAAGGGCCGCGAACACATTCTGCGGGTCCACACGCGCAAAACGCCCTTGGCCGACGATGCCGATATGAGCGTCATCGCCCGCGGCACGCCCGGCTTTGCCGGCGCCGACCTGGCCAACCTGGTGAACGAAGCGGCGCTCATCGCCGCCCGGCAGAATCGCAAGGTCGTCCCCATGCACGACTTTGAAGTCGCCAAGGACAAGGTGATCATGCGCGCTGAGCGGAAGTCCATGATTCTCTCCGACGAGGGGAAGAAAACCACCGCTTACCACGAAGCCGGCCATGCGCTGGTTGCCGTAATGATTCCCCATGCCGACCCGCTGCATAAGGTGACTATCATTCCTCGCGGGATGGCGCTCGGCCTGACGATGCAACTGCCGCTTGACGACAAGCACAGCTATTCGCGCAACTACCTGAAGGCGCAGCTTTCCATCCTGATGGCGGGCCGCATTGCCGAAGAGATGTTCCTCGACCAGTCGACGACTGGCGCCGGGAACGACATCGAACGCGCTACCGACATGGCGCGCAAGATGGTGTGCGAGTGGGGCATGAGCGAACTCGGCCCTCTGAGTTTCGGCAAGAAGGAAGAGCAGATCTTCCTGGGGCGCGAAATCGCCCAGCATCGCGACTACTCCGAAGAGACGGCGCTCAAGATCGACGAGCAAGTCCGCAAGTTCGTCGATGAAGGCTACAACGTGGCGCGCGGCATTATCGAACAGTATCGCGAGGCGCTGATTCGCATCGCCGAGGCGCTGCTCGAACGCGAAATTCTCGATGGTGCGGAAGTGAAATCGCTCATCGAAGGACGTACGCTCACCCCGATGGCAACCACCAAGACGAAACCGCCCTCGGGCGACTCGCAGCAGGTGATCAAACCCGAAGGTGGTCTTCGCATTCCGCCCCTCATGGACGGCGGCGAAAGCCCGCATCCGGCGTAAACGAGGCTACCCGCTACTTGGTCCCCTCGTTTCCCGTCTATCTGTTCGACATCGACGGAACACTCGTGGATTCGGCGCCCGACATTACGGGCGCCGTTCGCGATGTGCTGGCCCACCACAACCCCGCTCGTGAAATCACGCAAGAGTATTTGAGCAGCTTCATCGGCCATCATCTGCACACGATGTTCACCGAACTGTTTCCCGCCTACCGGCCGGAGCAAATCGAGGAGATGATCGCTCACTACCGGCGCATCTATCCCGAGCGCGGCCATCGTTCCACGCAGCTTTACCCGGGCGTCGTCGAGGCCATCTCGCAGCTGGGCGGGCGCAAATCCACGGCGACGACCAAGGGCACGCCCACCTCGCGCATCGTGCTCGAGTTGTTCGGCCTGCTGCCGTTCTTTGACCATGTGCAGGGTACCGACGGCTTTCCCTCGAAGCCCGCGCCCGATGTTCTGTTTAAGTCCATCGAGCTGTTTGGCGTTTCGCCGGAGGAATGCCTGTTTGTCGGCGACGCCGCCCCCGACATGGAGGCCGGACGCCGCGCGGGCGTCAAGACCTGCGCCGTCCGCTACGGCTACGGCGACCACTCGGCGATGGCCGCGTGGGAACCCGACTACTGGATCGACGACCTCCGCGACCTGCTGCCCGCACGCTAACATAGTCGGCATGAATCGCCGACATTTCCTCGCCGCGCCCGCGGCGGCTGCCTTTCTCGCTCCCGCACAAATTCCTGCCTTGGCGCAAACGAAGAAGTTCAAAATCTCCGTCGCCCAATGGTCCATCCACAAGGCGATTCAGAGCAAGATGATCACGAATCTCGATTTCCCGCGCATCGCGCGCGAGCAATTCGGAATTGAGGGCCTCGAATTCGTGAATCAGCTCTGGGAGGCGCCGACGGAGAGCTATGTCAGCCGCCTGAAGCGCAATATGAACGAGACCGGTACGAAGTGCGTGCTGATCATGTGCGACGGCGAAGGGTTTATGGGGGCCACCGATAAGGCCGAACGACTTCGCTCGGCCGACAACCACCGCAAGTGGGTGGATATCACCGCTGAACTGGGCGGCCATTCGATTCGCACGAACATGTATCCGGGGCAGAAGCAGCCGGCCACGCCGGCCGAAATCGATGCCTTCATCGGAAACTGCGCGGAGAGTTTTGCGCGTCTCTGCGAATACGCGAAGGGCCGGAACATCAACGTGATCATCGAGAATCACGGCGGTGTGTCGTCGAACCCGGATGTGGTCGTGGCGCTGATGAAGAAGGCGGGACTCGCCAACCTCGGCACGCTCCCCGACTTCGGCAACTTCCCCAAAGAGATCGACAAGTACGACGCCGTGCAAAAGTTGATGCCCTACGCCAAGGGTGTCAGCATGAAGTGCATGGACTTCACGCCGGCGGCCGATGAGACCACTATCGACATGGCGCGCATGATGAAGATCGTCGCAGCGGCGGGCTACACAGGTTGGGTTGGCATCGAGTACGAAGGGCGGCGCCTTACCGAGTTCGAAGGCGTGCAGGCGGCCAAGCGGTGCCTCGAAAAGTACGTCTAGAGGTCTTCTTCGCGGTAAGTTTGACGCTCGGCGCGCAGACGTGGCCCTGCGTCTCGCGAAAGGCTCCGGACCGCTCATTCGCCGATGTGGCCGAGGCCTCCGGCGGGCAGGTGATTCTCGCCGCGCCGGACGAGATCGAGAAAACGGTGTTCCTCCATATCCAGCGTCCCTCGCACACGGATACGATCTTCCGGTCCACCGCGACGCTGTTCAACGAGACGCGCGAGTTTCGATTTCCCGTCGACTCCACCATTGAGAGTCTGCTGGTCAGCGTGATGCTGGCCTGCAAAGGGGAGATCGCGGTTCTCACGGGGAAGGGAACTGAGGCGGCGGGCGAGGGGTTCGAGATCAAGGGCGGGCGCGTGCTGCGAGTTTTGCGGCCGGAGCCGGGTGAGTGGCGTCTACGTCTGCGAGGCGATGGATTCTATTCGATTGTTGTGGAGGGCAAGAGCGCGATCCATTTTGATGGAGGCGCACCGAGCGGAAACGCCGGGCAAGCGGCGTACCGGCTCACAGGCGACGAATGTGAAACGCTCTTACGGTTGGATGGCCCGCCGGGCACGGATTTCCAGGCGCCCTACCCTCGATACCGCGCCGCCGTGGAAGGGACCGATGCACAAGGATTCCCCTTCCAGCGGCTCACGCGGCAGATGATGACGCGGCCACCCGCACAGCCGCGCCCGTGAATCGGCGTTATTCGAAACGGAGCGCTTCAATCGGATCCAACGCCGCCGCCTTGCGCGCGGGGTAGTAGCCGAAGAAGATACCGATGGCCATCGAAAAGAGAACCGATCCCACGACGGCAACGGGCGAGATCGACTGCGGCCAGCCGAATCCATAAGAGACGCCGTAGCTCACGGCCGCGCCCATCAGGATGCCTCCCAACCCGCCCAGCAGACCGAGCACGAGCGACTCGATCAGAAACTGGTTCTGCACGTGACCGGTCTTTGCGCCCACCGCCATGCGGATGCCGATCTCGCGCGTGCGCTCGGTCACCGAGACGAGCATGATGTTCATGATCCCGATACCGCCCACGAGCAATGAGACGGCGGCGATTCCGCCGAGCAACATTGTCATCACCTGGCTGCTCTGTTCGGCGGCCTCGGCGATGTCGGTCAGGTTGCGAACGGTGAAGTCGTCGTCCTGCCCGGCGCGAATGTTGTGGCGGCTTCGCATCAGGGCGGCGATCTCCGTCTCCGCCTGCGTGGTCGCCTGCTCGGAGACAGCCGAAACGTAGATAGTCGAGATGAATGTGGTCGACTGCAACTTCTTCATCACCGTGGTGTAGGGCAGCAGCAGGACGTCGTCCTGGTCCTGTCCCATCGAGTTTTGGCCTTTGGCTACCAGCGTACCCACGACGCGGAACGGCAGATTGCGCACGCGGATCGTCTGGCCGACCGGATCTGCGCCGCCGAACAATTCGGCCGCGATCGTTTGGCCGATCACGGCGACGCGAGCCGCTGAGCGGATATCGGAATCGGTGAAGAATTCGCCGCCGGCGATGGCTCGTCCGCGAATGGCCAGATAGTCGATGCCGACGCCTTCCGCGCGAGCGGTCCAGTTCTGGTTGCCAAATACAACCGTGGCCGACGAACTCACGCCGGGACTGATGGCGGCCACTGTCGTGGTGTCGCGCAGAATGGCGGCGGCGTCTTCGGGCGTCAAACGGTTGGCCGTACCCGCGCCGCCCCGCACGCCGCCGGCCGTGCGGCTGCCGGAGGTGACGATAAGCAAGTTCGAGCCCATGCTCGAGATCTGCTGCTTCACCTGTTGTTGCGCGCCTTGGCCGAGGCTCACCATCGCGATCACGGAGCCGACACCAATGACGATTCCCAACATCGTGAGCGCCGAGCGGGCCTTGTTGCGGGCCAGCGCACGCAGAGCGATTTTGAGCACGGGGCCGGTCATGACGTCACCTCCTCGAATTCATGTTGCACGGGTCCGGCGGCGATCTCGTCCGCCGCGTTCCGGCGATTCCTCACCGGTTGATCCAGGAGAACGCGCCCATCTTTCACCACCACCATTCGGCGGCAATATTGGGCAATGTCGGGCTCGTGCGTGACCACCACAATGGTGATGCCCGCCTCATTCATGCGTTGGAACAGCGCCATAATTTCCACCGCCGTCTGGCTGTCGAGGTTGCCTGTCGGCTCATCGGCGAGGATGAGGCTCGGGCCGGTCACAAGCGCCCGCGCGACCGCGACGCGCTGCTGCTGGCCGCCCGAGAGCTGGTTTGGATGGCTATCAGCCTTGTTCGCAAGCCCCACGAGTTCCAGTGCGCGGCGGCTGCGCAATAGCCGCTCTTCGGCCGGAACTTCGGCGTAGATCAGCGGTAGCTCTACGTTTTCCAGCGCGCTTGTCCGGCGCAGCAGGTTGAAGTCCTGGAAGACGAAGCCGATCTTGCGGTTGCGCACTTCGGTTCGCCCGTCCTTGCTGAGTTGCGAGACGACGGTGCCGTTGAGGAGATAGCTTCCCTCGGTCGGACGGTCCAGGCAGCCGAGCAGGTTCATCAAGGTCGACTTGCCCGAACCCGAAGCGCCCATGATTGCCACGAACTCGCCCGCTTCCACGGTCAGCGAGACATCACGCAACGCGTGGACCTTGACTGAGCCCGTGTCGTAAACCTTGTGGATATTCGCCAGTTCAATGACAGGTGGCTTTGTCATGAGCGTGGTCCTCCCCTCATGGCGCCCCGCGCGCCTCCCGCGCCACCGAACGGCGAAGCCGTGGCCGCGCCCGTGGTGCGAGCAGTCGCCGATTGCTTCGGAACGGCGACGAACTCGCCTTCCTTCACTGCGTTGCCCAGGATCTCAGTAGAGATGCCGTCCGTCATGCCCGTTTGCACGCGCACCGGCTTCAGTTCACTGTTGGAGACGACCCAAACGGTCGCGCCGCGTTGACCTCTGCCCTTGCCGGCGGCCGGTGCACCGGTGGTGGTTGCCCCTGCCGGTTGGAAGCGGAACGCGGCGTTCGGCATGGCGAGCACGTCCTTCTTCTGGGCCACAATCGCCGCAAGGTTGGCGGTCATCCCGGGCTTCAGCTTCATGCCCGGGTTCGGCACGTCGATAACGGCCGTGTAGGTCACCACGTTCTGTACGGTTTGTGGCGAGAGGCGAATCTGAGAAACGCGGCCCTGGAACGTATCCCGCGGGAACGCGTCCACTGTGAACGATACCGAAGCGCCTTCCTTCAACTGGCCGATGTCGGCCTCGTCGATGTCGGCGAGCACCTGCATCCGCGTCAAATCGTTGGCAATCAGAAAGAGCGTCGGAGCCTGGAGGCTCGCGGCGACGGTTTGGCCTACGTCAATGTTGCGGGCCACCACAACGCCGTCAATTGGCGCGCGGATCACCGAGCGGTCCAGGTTCACCTGGGCCACTTCCACGGATGCCTTAGCCTGTTGCTGTTGCGCCTTGGTCTGTTCCAACTGCGAGCGCGAAGACAGCGCCTGCATCTTGACCTGGCTCAATTGCGCAATCGCCTGCTGCTTTTGCGCTTGGGCCTGTACCAACGCGGCGCGGGAGGCGTCGAGATTGTTCTTCGCCAACACGCCTTCCTTCACCAGATTCGTGTTCATGTCGAACGTACGCTGTGCGTCGGCGACGACCGATTCCGCGCGATCCACATTCGCCTGCGATGCCAGCACGTTCGCATCGGCGCCCTGGACGCCATTCTGCGCGGTTTGCACCACGGCTGTTGCGCTCGCCAGGCTCGCTTGCGCTTGCGTCAACTGCGCCTGCAACTGCGACGGATCGAGGCGCGCGATCACCTGGCCCTTGGTGACGCGGTCATTGAAATCGGCGTGGAGTTCGGAGATCGTGCCCGACACCTGCGAACCCACCTGCACGGTGACCACCGCCTGCACGTGGCCCGTGGCGCTGATCGTACGAGTCAGGTCGGTGCGCCGTACCGCCGCGGGCGTATAGCTGGGAGCCACCGGTTTGGAAAGCAACTTCCATCCCAGGCCGGCCGCCAGTGCCAGTACGCCAACACTCATCGCGGCGACGGTGGCCTTGCGCCGCCATGTGCGCTTGGGCGAGCCGCTCTGTGCCGTCGAGGCGAGCGATTGAAAATCGAGCTTCTGGGCCGGGTTCTGTAGCGTAGCGTTCATCGGGTATTCTTCCTTCCCGATTCCCACTATGCGTGGTGAACGTTAAGCTATTGTGCGGGCGCGTGTAAAAGTTCTGAAAAGGTCCTGAAGTCTACCCGTTCATGCGCGCAAGCTGGTCTAAGTCCAGCCTGCCCGTATAGATGGCCATTCCCAGCGCCGCATGCACGCGCATCTTCTGCAACTCGCGCACCTCGTCGAGCGTGGTAATTCCGCCCGCCGCCGTAATGTCGAGCGGCGTTGCGGCGCGGAGCCTTCGGAACCAGTCGAGATCCGTACCCTGCAGCATGCCTTCTTTATCCACATAGGTGCAGAGGAACCCGCCGCAGTACGGTTCGAGCGAACTGAGCACCTGCTCGGCGGTGAGGTTCGTGGACTCGCGCCAGCCGCGCACGGTGATGCGTCCGCCTTTGGAGTCGAGGGCGATCATGACGCGCTCGCGGCCGATGGCGGCCGATACCCCGCCGAGGAACTCGGTATTCACTCCGTTGGCCTTGAATGCCGCCGTGCCGACAATCACCTGCTTGGCGCCCTGCTCCACCAACGCCTTCGCGCGATCCACCGAACGCACGCCGCCGCCAACACGGCACACGGCGCGTGCGGCGAGAAAACGCACGAGTTCATCGTTTGAGCCGGAACCGATGGCGGCGTCCAGATCGATCACCTGGATCTCCGGAAACGCGCGAAACCGCTCCAGCATCTTCTCCGGTGTATCGCCCTCGAGCGCCTTCTCGCGCCCTTGGACGAGTTGCACCACTTTGCCGTCCATCAAATCGATGCAGGGAATAATCACGTCAGTATCCGCTCCGCACGGGAATTCCGCGCCCGCCCAGGTATTCCTTGAGGTCGCTCACCTTGTATGTGCCGTAGTGAAAGATCGACGCCGCCAGCGCCGCGTCGGCTTCGCCTTCTGTCAGTACTTCCAGGAAGTCTTCGGGCTTTCCCGCGCCGCCGGAGGCGATCACCGGAATGCGCGTGGCCTTGGAGACCGTGCTCGTCATCGCGCAATCGAAGCCGGTCTGCACGCCGTCGGTGTCCATGGACGTGAGCAGTATCTCGCCCGCGCCCAGAGACTCGCCTCGCTGCGCCCACTCCACCGCGTCGATGCCTTCATCCACCCGGCCGCCTTTGGTGAAGACGTTCCATCCCGAACCGCCGGGCCGCCTGCGCGCGTCGATGGCAAGCACCACCGCCTGCGCGCCGAACTCCTTGCTCAACTCGGTGATCAACTCCGGCCTGCGCACGGCCGCCGTATTGACGCTTACCTTGTCCGCTCCCGCCAACAAGATGCGCCGTGCGTCTTTGATGCTGCGAATGCCGCCGCCCACCGTCAGTGGAATGAACACGCGCTGCGCCGTGCGGAAGACGACATCGGCCATCGTGTTGCGCTCGTCGCTCGATGCCGTGATGTCGAGAAACACCAGTTCGTCGGCGCCTTGTTCGTTGTACCGTTCGGCGAGTTCGACGGGGTCGCCGGCGTCGCGCAGGTTTACGAAGTTCACGCCCTTCACTACACGTCCCGCCGTCACGTCGAGGCAGGGAATAATCCGTTTGGCTAACATCGGGTCTCTCTTACAGCTCCACGAAATTTTTGACGATCTTCAATCCGATGGGACCGCTCTTCTCCGGATGGAACTGCACGCCAAACAGGTTGCCCCGTTCGAGCACGGCCGTGTAGGGCAGCGAATAGGTGCAGGTGGCCGCCGTCGCTTCGTTCACCGGAGCGTAGTAGCTGTGCGCAAAGTAGACGTAGGGCTTTTCGCCGACGTCCTTGAGCAGGCGCGAGTCCGGCCGTGCGTCGAGGTCGTTCCATCCCATATGGGGGACACGCATGTCGCCCACGAACCTTGCCACGTTCTGCGGAAAAATACCGAGCCCCTTCACGTCGGGCTCTTCTTCGCTACCCGTAAACATCGCTTGCAAGCCGAGACAGATGCCCAGGAACGGCACGCCCTTCTCGATCTGCTCCAGGATGGCCTGGCGTACCCGCATGGCGTCGAGAGCGCGCAGCATCTGCCCGAAATGCCCCACGCCCGGCAGGATGATCTTCTCGGCTTGCAACAGCCCTTCGGCGTCATCTACGAGCGTGTACGGCGCGCCAATCTTGGCCAGCGTATTCTGAACCGAGCGCAGGTTGCCGGCTCCGTAATCGAAAATCGTGATCTTCATACCGGACCTTAAAGCAGCCCTTTCGTCGAAGGCAGTTGATCTTTCATCTGTGCATCCTTCGAGCAGGCAAAGCGCAGCGCCCGCGCGAAGCACTTGAATATGGCTTCAATCTTGTGATGATTCGAACGGCCGTACATCACCTTGACATGCAGATTGGCGGCCGCCGCGCTGATGAAGCCGTGGAAGAAATCTTCCACCAGTTCGGTTTGCAGGTCGCCCACCATCCGCACCTTGACCAGGTCCTTGTACACCAGCGACGGACGCCCGCTGAGATCGAGCGCCACCACGGCCAGCGTCTCGTCCATCGTCATCACGAAGTAGCCCGCGCGGTTGATGCCCTTCTTGTCGCCGATGGCTTTCTTGAAGAGCTCTCCGAGCGCAATCCCGACATCCTCCACCGTGTGATGCTGGTCGACATCGAGATCGCCGGTGGCTTTTAGTTGGAGATCGAAGCCGCCATGCTTGGTGAATAGTTCCAGCATGTGGTCGAAGAACCGGATTCCGGTGGAGACCTCGTAGCGGCCCTTTCCTTCGATCGTCAACTTGGCTTCGATCTGCGTCTCTTTGGTGATTCGTTTGACGGTGGCGGTTCTCATTGCTCTAGAAATCCAGGGAGTTCGTTGATGTCGTTGAGGATGACCATGGCGTTTTCGGCTTCCAGCAGTTTGACCAGTTCGTCGCGGAACGGCACTTCCGGGGCGGCGATTCCGATGAAGGGGACTCCCGCCGCCTTTGAGGCGCGCGCATCGTCGACCGTGTCGCCGATGTACCAGAACTCGGCCTCGGGCGACAGGGCGACAATCTTTTCGAGACCTTCCGGGTGGGGCTTCCCTTGCGTGACGTCATCGGCGCCGATGAGGGGCATGAAGCGCAGATGGCGGGCAAACCGGTTCAGCGTCAACTGCGCTTCGTCGCGCAGGCGCCCGGTGAAGATGGAGAACTGATAGCGCCGGTTCAAAGATTCGAGCACGCCAGGCTGGGCGATCCAACGCTCGCGGCTCATCAGGCCGTCGGGAATTCCGTCCGTAATCGTGCCGAAGAAGATGGAATCAAAGTAGGAGCGAACGGTATCGAACTCGACTTCCGTGCCGAGGTCGCGCGCGATCTTCTGCGACAGCGCCCAGTCGTTGTTCCATCCACCGGCGTTCTTATATTCCTGCACGAGTTCGCGCGTAATGGTCTTGCCCGTGAAATGGGCCACCGTTTGGCAGATGGTTTCGCGATAGCTCTCGCCAACCTCCACCAGCACGCCGTCCATGTCAAACACTATGAAGTCGCTCACCAGATGTTCTCCAGTTCGGAAAGAAAGCGGCGCACCTGCTCGCGCGTGCCAATGGTGACGCGTACGCAGCCCGCGATCTCATAGCTGCGGTCGCGCACCAGCACGCCCCTTTCCCGCAATGCATCTCGTATGGCAACGCTGCGTTCACCGGCGCGAAAGAGTACGAAGTTGGCGCGGCTGCGGTAGTAGGGGATGCCCAGCCGAT
This sequence comes from uncultured Solibacteraceae bacterium, assembly GCA_964449665.1. Classification (GTDB taxonomy): domain Bacteria; phylum Acidobacteriota; class Terriglobia; order Bryobacterales; family Bryobacteraceae; genus JAFLBB01. The sequence goes on along the minus strand of CAYUZM010000102.1, from coordinate 1,189 downwards.
CGAAGCCCGCATACGCTTCCTGCCGTGCTTCGAGCACTTCATCGACGAATGACTGAATGTAGGCATTGTCTTCGACGGCCGCTCGCGCGGCGAGCGCCGCCACGGCGTTCACGCTGTAGGGCGACTGCGCCTTGTGCATCCACGTGCAATTGGGCTTCTGCGAAAACAGGCAGCCAAGCCGCATTGCCGCCATGCCGTACACCTTGGAGAACGTCCGGCTCACAAAGAGGTTGGGATAGCGAGCGATCAGCCCGAGCGCCGTAACACCACAAAACTCGAAGTACGCTTCGTCGATCAGCACGGCCGCGTTGGGCGCGTGTTGAAGGATGCGTTCGACGTCAGGGAGGTCAATGCCCGTGCCTGTCGGATTGTTCGGATTCGAAATCAGTACTGCCTTCGTCGCGGACGTGATGGCCGCGAACAGCTCCTCCAATGGGAACGCGAGCGTACCTTT
>CAYUZM010000102.1:0-725 GCA_964449665.1 uncultured Solibacteraceae bacterium | reverse complement strand
CTTTCCGATACGGGATCTCGGTCACTTTCGCCCCGGCCAACTCCGAGTAGAAGCGGTACATGGCATAACTCGGGTGGAGCGTGATCACTTCCTGCCCGTCGTCGACGAAGGTATTGATCAGCACCTGAATCGCCTCATCGGTGCCGTTGGTGAGCAGGAACTCAGTTGGATCGACGCCAAAGAACGTCGCGAGCGCGGCCTTGGTCTCGCCGTATTCGGGATAGACGCTCAAGCCGGATTCGGTCAACTGCTTCTGCAAGAACTCGATCACCCGCGGCGAACTGCCCACCGTGTTCTCGTTGAAGTCGAGCCGCAGTTTTCCATGACGTCCGCCCGTGGGCGGCGAGTAGGGCGCCATGCGCTCCACGGCGGGGCGCGGCGTTAAAGACGCTCCATCAGCCACGGGTGCGCACCTCCACCGAACGCGCGTGTGCTTCCAGTCCTTCGGCCCTCGCAAGCGTGGTGACGCTCTTGTCCAGGCGCTTCAGTGCGGCCATGGACAACTCCTGCGTGCTGATTACCTTTACGTAGTCGGCCGTCGATAGCCCGCCGCGCAACCGTGCCACGCCGCTCGTGGGCAGAACATGATTCGGACCGCTGGCGTAGTCGCCCGCCGCCTCCGTGCCCACCGGGCCGATAAAGATGCTGCCCGCGTGGCGGATACCCGGAAACAGCGAGCGGGCGGGAATGGCCCGATTCCCCGGTGCAAAACGGTTTGAGCTCCC
>CAYUZM010000101.1:5156-11499 GCA_964449665.1 uncultured Solibacteraceae bacterium | reverse complement strand
TCGTCGCCGTCGGCGAGCGGGGTGTCGCGAGGGGCGAACTCCTGATTGCGGGCCATGAGGATGCTGGCGGCCATCTGCTGGAACTGGGGGGATGGGGCGGCGTAGTGGTCAAAGACGGTTTGGAGGCTGGCGCCTGGAGACACATCGAGCTCGTCACTGGAACGGCCGGCGAGGTCCTTCACCGGGCCAAAAAACAGCACCTTTACGCGCACGATCGGTATGGTAGCAGACGCGCGCGCGGGCTTCGGCGTTTCCGGGAAACCCGCTATACTGCTCACCTGTGAAGCAGGATCTGAGAGAACGCGAGCAGGAGACGCGGGTGCGCGTTCATGAGACGCGGGTGCGTGTGCGCTATGCGGAGACCGATCAGATGGGCGTGGTGTACCACGCGAATTACATCATCTGGATGGAAGTGGGGCGGGTGGAGTTGTGCCGGTCGCTCGGGATGCGGTATCGCGATTTGGAACAGAACGATCAGATTCGCTTGGCCGTGGTTGACGTGGATTGCCGGTTTGCGCGGCCGGCGCTGTACGATGACGAGGTGATCGTTAAGGCTTGGGTGGCCGACGCGAATCCACGGTTCGTGCGGTTCGGCTATGAGATGCGGAACGCGGAGACCGATGTGGTGTTGGTGACGGGGCATACGCGGCACGTATTTTTGGGCGCGGATATGAAGCCGTGCAAGCTGCCGGTGGCGCACAGGCCGACATTTGGAATTGAGTAGAAGGGGACGCGATGAAGAGACGGGCATTTCTGGCGGGGATTGCGCCGGCGGTTTTGCGCGGGCAGAGCGCGCGGCGGCCGAATATTCTGCTGGCGATTTCCGACGACCAGAGCTATCCGCATGTCTCGGCGATGGGTGATCCGGTGGTGCGCACGCCGGCGTTCGACCGGGTGGCTGAGGGTGGCGTGCTGTTCCGGAATGCGTTTGCCGCGGCGCCGGGTTGCGCGCCGTCGCGGGCGGGGCTGCTGACGGGGCGGCACATCTGGACGCTCGAAGAGGGCGGCACTCATGCGAGTTTCTTTCCGAGGAAGCTGGCCGTTTATCCGGAGTTGCTGCAGAAGGCCGGTTACTTCACGGGGCTGACGGGCAAAGGGGCGGGGCCGTGCAACTTCAAGGGCGCGGGATGGCCGCACAATCCGGCGGGGCCTTCGTTCGATTTGGTGAAGGAGACGCCGGCGCGGGAGGGGATGAGCGCGCACGACTATGCGGCCAATTTCGGAAAGTTTCTGAAGCAGCGGCCAAAGGACACGCCGTTTTGTTTTTGGTATGGCTGCCAGGAGCCGCACCGGACGTACAAGAAAGGCATTGGCGCGGCGAGCGGGAAGCGGATCGACCGGATTGTGGTGCCGCCGTATTTGCCCGATACGCTTGAGGTGCGGAATGACATTGCCGACTATTTGACCGAGATTGAGCACTTCGACGCGCACCTGGGGCGGATGCTGGATGCGCTGGCGAAGTCGAGTGAGTTGGAGAACACGATCGTGATCGTGACGGCTGACAACGGCATGTCGTTTCCGGGCGCCAAGGCAACGATGAAGGACTTCGGCTGGCACGTGCCGATGGCGATTATGGGGAAGGGGCGATTTAAGGGCGGGCGGACAGCGGAGGACGTGGTGAGCTTTACGGACCTGGCTCCGACGATTCTGGAGGCGGCGGGGGTGGGGCGTCCAGCGGAGCAAAACGGGCGGAGTTTGCTGGGGTTGTTGGGTTCGGTCAGAAGCGGAGTGATGGATCGGAAATTCGATGCGGTGTACGCAGGGCGGGAGCGGCACTCGCATGCGCGGCGGGACAACCTGGGGTATCCGACGCGGGCGATCCGGACGCGCGAGCATCTCTACATCCGGAATTTTGCGCCGGAGCGGTGGATGGCGGGCGATCCGCCGAGCTTTCGCGATATCGACGATGGGCCTACGAAGCAGTGGATGATGGCGCATCGCGACGAGAGCGCGGTGAAGCCGTTGTTCGAGGCGGCGTTTGGAAAGATGCCGGCGGTGGAGTTGTATGACGTTCGGAAGGACCCGGGGTGTTTGCGAAACCTGGCGGGCGACGCGGGGCAGGCGGCGGTGGTTCGCAGGTTGGGCGGGCGCCTGGAGGCGGAGTTGAAGCGGACGAAGGATCCGCGCGTGACGGGCAATGGCGATGTGTGGGAGAGCTATCCGCGCTTCTCGCCGATGCGGCCGGAGTTGGGCGGGTTTGCGGCGGAGGGCGAGTACAACCCGGCGTTCAGGGCGCCGGCGAAGTAACCACGCGGGCGCTTCCCACAACTTCGACAAGGGAATCGCCGGGAATCCAATCGACGGACATGTACGCGCGGGATGGCGCCTTGCCCGGACTGAAGTAAGTTCCGTAGATCTTGTTCAGCGCCTGGTATTGCGCCGTGTACGCATCGAACTTGGCCTTTCCCGTGGGCATCGGGACTTTATCGGAGTGCGGAAGGCAAGTAAACACCTCCAGATGGAGGATGCTGTCCATGCTGCAGCCCGCACGCTCAAGCGACTTCTTCAGCGAGTCCATTGCTCGTGTGACGTGCTTCTCGAACGGGTCCGTGACCGAGATGCGATCTCCGTTCGGATAGCCGCTATTGGCGCCGATGCCGGGGAAGTAATAGATGCCATCGTGTATCCGGCTGGCTTGGCGAGACGGAGTGCCGGTATTGCCGGTTGACTGCGTGCCGGCAGCCGGAGCCTGGGCCAAGAGTCGAGGCGCTCCGTAGGCGGCGGCCGCCATCATCGCAACCTTACTGAAAAACCGGCGAGGAGTGTTGATGGTCATTCATTTTTCCTTGAGCTGAAGTTGAACGATTACTTCTAACATATTCCGTATCGAGAATCGTTCGCGGACAGGCAGTGCGATCAGAAAGCGGCGGAGTCGACAGGCTGGGGAGGCCTGCGGTACGGAGGGGTGATGGGTCGACAGGCCGGGAGGCCCTGTGGCAGGAATGGGCGATGGGTCGGCAGCCTGACAGGCCGGTGGCACCAGGAATTAGAGCACGGCGGCTTTGGGGTCTTCAGGGAAGCGGCCTTTGTCGTCCACATCGACTAGCCACTTATCGAGCTTGGCGGCGAGATCGGACTGCGTCTTTTTGTGCGCCGGGGAGCCGGCCAGGTTGTTCACTTCGTGCGGATCGGATTGCAGGTCGTAGAGTTCGACGTCGGGTTTGCGGGGGGCCATGAAGAGGGATTGGGTGGCGTTGAGTTTGCCCGCGGCGTTGAGTACCTTCATGACGCCCAGCGTGGGGTAGCTGGTTTCGATGTATTGGTTGAATTGCGTGTAGGGGCGGTCGGGCATGAAGTTGCGGATGTACTTGTAGCGCGAGGTGCGGACGCAGCGGATGCGGTCGACGGTCATGTCGCAGCGGTCGCGGGCGGCGTAGATTTCCGGGCGCGGTTTGGCGGCGGCGCCGAAGAGCGGGCGGCCGTGGAAGGGTTTGGGTGTTTCGATTCCGGCGGCCTGGAGCGACGTGGCGTTGATGTCGAGGGACATACAGAGATCGTTACGTACAGTGCCGGGGCGGAGGCCGAGGGATTTGGCGGCGTCGCCGGAGGCCCAGGCGATCATGGGGATGCTGATGCCGGAGTCGTAGAGCCACTGCTTGCCGCGGATGAGGCAGCGGCCGTTGTCGCCGAAGAAGAAGACCAGGGCGTTGTCGAGGAGACCATCGTTTTTCATCTCGGCCCAGAGGGCACCGGTGTCGGAGTCGAGGAGGTTGACGGCGTCGAGGAAGTTGGCGAACTCGTCGCGGACGGTGGGGTGGTCGGGCCAGTAGGGCGGCAGTTCAAGTTTGGTGGGATCGACGAGGTATTTGTTCTCGCGGCGGGCGCGGGGGAATTGCGGACCTTTGTGGGGGGCCGTGAAGTTGATCTGCGCGTAGACGGGCTGGCCGGGTGCGCGGCCGCTCCAGTGGGGACCGTCAAAGTCGTGCTCGACGGTGAAGTTGAAATCGGTTTTGCCGGAGCCGGAGACGCCGTCGCGTATTTTGCGCACGTTGGTGGTGTAGTAGCCCGCCTTTTGCATGCGGTGCGAGATGAGTTCGACTCCGGTGGGGAGACGGAATCCGTCTTTGCGATGGGAGCGGTGGTGATGGGCCCCGGTGGCGATCTGGTAGACGCCGGTGTTGAAGGCGCTGCGAGAGGCCGAGCAGACGGGAGCGGGACAGAAGGCATGGTCAAAGCGGACGCCTTCGGAGGCGAGGCGGTCGAGGTTGGGCGTACGGACGTGGGGCTGGCCGTAGCAGCCGAGCTGTTTGCCCATGTCTTCGCCGAGGATCCAGATGATGTTGGGCTTGGTGGAAGCCGCGGCGCGCAGAGCGTGCGCGGAGATAAATGCAGGTGCGGCGGCGAGGAGGGAACGGCGGTTCATCGAGAGCCAGCATAGCAAGTGGGGGAGGCTCATTTGTTAGCATGAAAACTTCCCCCCATGCTGCAAACCGTACCGGGCATTCTGTCGCGAATTGCGGAGCATAAACGCGCCGAGTTGGGCGGGCGTGTGTGGAATCGCGCGGAGTTGGAGCGCGAGGCGGGGCGTTTGGCGGCGGAGCGGCGCGGGTTCCGGACGGCGCTGACGGGGCGGACGCCGGCGATTATTGCCGAGTCGAAGAAAGCATCGCCGAGCAAGGGGTTGCTGCACGCCGGTTATGACCCGGCGGCGATTGCGGCGCGATATACGGAGGGCGGGGCGGCGGCGATGTCGGTGCTGACCGATGAGAAGTATTTTCAGGGGTCGCTCGAGGATTTGCGGGTGGCGCGGCGGAGTACGCCGGTGCCGGTGCTGCGCAAGGATTTCACTATCGATGAATTGCATGTAGTGGAGGCCGCGGCGGCCGGGGCGGATGCGATTTTGTTGATCGCGGCGATTTTGACGACGGAGGAGATGCGGCGTTTTCGCGAGTTGGCGGCTTCGTTTGGCGTGGATTCGCTGGTGGAAGTGCACGATGGCGAGGAGTTGACGCGTGCGCTCGATTCGGGCGCGGAGATTTTGGGCGTCAATAATCGCGACCTGCATACGTTTGAGGTAAAGCTGGAGACGTCACTTGCACTGGCGGCGCGGATTCCGGCGAACGTGGCGCGGGTGAGCGAGAGCGGCATTCATTCGGCCGCGGATGTGCGGCTGCTGATGGGGGCGGGATATCAGGCGTTTCTCGTGGGCGAGCATCTGATGAAGGCCGACGATCCGGTGGCGGCGCTGCGAGCCCTGACATGCTCATAAAGATCTGCGGGATCACGAACGCCGGAGACGCGCGCGACGCGGTGGAGGCGGGCGCCACGGCGTTGGGGTTTAACTTCTATGAGAAGAGCCCGCGGTATGTTGCGGCGGCGGACTTAGCGCGATGGATTGGTGAGGTTCCCGTCAGCGTTTTGCGCGTGGGCGTGTTCGTGAATGCGGCGGCGGAAGAAGTGGTGCGCACGGTCGAGTTGTGCGGGTTGGATGTGGCGCAGCTGCATGGCGAGGCAGCGGGACCGGCGGGGGTTCGCACCTGGTTGGCGCGCAATGTGGACGGGTCGTTTCGCGGTGAGGATTTGACGGAAGGCCCGGAGGCCTGGCTGCTCGATGCGCCGGCCGGGGCGATGCACGGCGGTACGGGCGCCACGTTCGATTGGACTCGCGTGCAGGGACTGGCGCGGCGCATCGTGCTTGCGGGCGGATTGGATGCGGCCAACGTGGCGCGAGCAATCGATGTGGGGAGGCCTTGGGGAGTGGATGCTTGTTCGCGGCTGGAAGCGAGCCCGGGCAGGAAAGATAGAGCGCGCGTGGCGGCTTTCGTCGCGGCGGCGCAAGAGGCAGCAAAAAGGATATGAGTGTGACGATTCTCGAACCAGACGCACAGGGACATTTCGGTCCCTATGGCGGGCGCTACGTGCCCGAGACATTGATGGCTCCGCTCGAGGATGTCGAGAAGGCGTGGCGTGCGTCGCGGGAGGATCCGTCGTTCCAGGCCGAGTTGAAGGACCTGTTGCAGAACTTCGCGGGGCGGCCGACGCCTTTGTATGAAGCCAAGCGGCTGAGCGCGGCGCTGGGCGGGGCGCGCATTTTCCTGAAGCGCGAGGACCTGCTGCACACGGGCGCGCACAAGATCAATAACTGCCTGGGGCAGGCGTTGCTGGCACGGCGCATGGGGAAGAAACGCATCATCGCCGAAACGGGCGCGGGACAGCACGGCGTGGCGACGGCGACGGTGTGCGCGCTGTTCGGCATGGAGTGCGTCGTCTACATGGGCGAAGAAGACATGCGGCGGCAGAGGTTGAACGTCTTTCGCATGCGCTTGCTGGGAGCGAAGGTGGTGGGCGTCACCTATGGCTCGCGGACGTTGAAAGACGCGATCAGCCAGGCGATGCGGGATTG
>CAYUZM010000101.1:0-5146 GCA_964449665.1 uncultured Solibacteraceae bacterium | reverse complement strand
GTATCCGGTGATGGTACGCGACTTTCACCGCTGCATTGGCGAAGAGGCGCGGGCGCAGATGCTGGAGCGCACGGGCGGATTACCGGACACGGTGTTTGCGTGCGTGGGCGGCGGCAGCAATGCGATTGGCATGTTCCATGCGTTTATTCCCGATGAGAAGGTGGAACTGGTGGGCGTGGAAGCGGGCGGGCGCGGGATTCGTCCGGGCGAGCACGCGGCGCGATTTAATGGCGGTGCGCCGGGCGTGCTGCAGGGCGCGCGAAGTTACCTGTTGCAGGACGAAGACGGGCAAGTGCTGCTGACGCATTCGGTTTCGGCCGGTCTGGACTATGCAATGGTAGGGCCGGAGCATGCATGGCTGTATGACCAGGGCCGGGCAACGTATGGACATTGCGAGGACGATGCGGCGTTGAAGGCGGCGTTGCAGTTGTGCCGCACGGAGGGCATCATACCGGCGCTGGAGAGTTCGCACGGGTTGGCGGAAGCGATCCGGCGCGCGCCGGTCGAGGCGGGTAAAGTGTTCCTGGTGAACCTTTCCGGGCGGGGTGATAAAGACATCGATATCTATCGCGAGAATTTTCCGGAGTTGGACCGGGACGCGAGCGAAGGAGACGGCGCGTGAGCCGAATTTCCGATCTGTTTGCGAAGAAGCGCGCGGAGAAGAAGTCCGTGCTGATTGCCTACATCACGGCGGGCGACCCGACGCCCGAGCGCACGGCGGCGATGGTGGCGGCGCTCGAGCGGGGCGGCGTCGATTTGGTGGAGTTGGGCGTTCCGTTTTCCGATCCGATTGCCGACGGGCCGGTGATTATGAAAGCGAGCGAGCGGGCACTGAAGGCCGGAACGACGCTGCACAAGGTATTGGACATTGCGCGCGAAGTGCGGACGCAATCGCAGATTCCGCTGCTGTTGTTCAGCTATTTGAATCCGCTGATGCGGTATGGGTTCGCGAAGCTGGCGGCCGATGCGAAGGCGGCGGGCATTGACGGATGCCTGTTGACGGACCTGAGCGTGGAAGAGGCGGCCGAGTTCATTGCGCCGATGCGGTCGCAAGGGCTGGACAGCGTGTTTCTCGCCGCGCCGACATCGCCGCCGGCGCGCTTGAAAGCGGTGGCGGAGTGTTCGTCGGGGTTCGTGTACCTGGTATCGCGCACGGGCGTGACGGGCGAGCAGGCGCAGTTGTCGAACTCGGTGGGGCCGCTGGTGAAGGCCATTCGCGCGCATACGGATTTGCCGCTGGCCGTCGGGTTTGGTATTTCGAAGCCGGAGCAGGCGGGCGAGACGGCGCGGCTGGTGGAAGGCGTGGTGGTGGGCAGCGCGTTCGTTCGGGTGGTAGAGACGCACGGCGGGAGCCCGGACCTGGAGGCGAAACTGGAGGAGTTCGCGCGCCAGTTGAAGGCCGGCATGGAGAGCTAGCCGGAATGGAGAGCTAATGGAGCACGAAGGAATCGAGTTGCCTGCGTGGGCGGATCTCTCTTCGCCCGAAGCGGCCGTGGAGACGCTGGAGAAGGCGCGGGTGCGCATTGATGCGATCGACGTAAGTATTACGCGTTTATTGAACGAGCGGGCCGACGTAGTGGCAGTCATCGGCGAATCGAAGCAGCGGCTGGCGATGAAGGTGTATGAGCCCAAGCGGGAGCAGGAAGTGATGGCCAACATCGCGCGCGCCAACCAAGGACCGCTTTCCAACGAGGCGTTGAGCCGGGTATACGAGCGGATTATGGACGAGATGCGCACGCTGCAGCGCGACCGAATGAGGGCGAAAGAGGAGTCCGGCACATGATTGTCGTAATGGAGGAAGGCGCCACGGAAGCGATGGTGCAGAACGTGATCGACCGGATGGTCGAGATGGAGTTCACGGTGCACCGGTCGACGGGCGTGGTGCATACGGTGTTGGGGGGCGTGGGTCCGGAGGAGCGCGTCGACCCGAAGGAACTCGAAGTGCTGGAGGGCGTGAAGGAGTGCCACCGGATCATGTCGCCGTACAAGCTGGCGAGCCGGCATTTCCGGCCGTCGGGCACGGTGGTGAAGGTGCGCGACGTGGAGATTGGCGGCGACGAAGTGGTGCTGATGGCGGGCCCGTGCAGCGTGGAGAGCCGGGAGCAGATTGCGCGCTGCGCCTCGATTGTGGCCGAGGCGGGGGGCCGGGTGATTCGCGGCGGGGCGTTCAAGCCGCGATCGTCGCCTTACAGCTTTCAGGGTTTGGGCGAAGAAGGCCTGCAGATGATGCGCGAGGCCGCAGACGCGCACAACCTGCTGGTGATCAGCGAGGTGATGGACGCTTCGCAGATTGCGCTGATGGTGCGATACTCCGACATTCTGCAGGTGGGCGCGCGGAACATGCAGAACTTCACGCTGCTGCGCGAGCTGAGCAAGATCCGCAAGCCGATTCTGCTGAAGCGCGGCATTGCGGCGACGATCGAGGAGCTGTTGCTGTCGGCCGAGTATGTGCTTTCGGGCGGCAACTATGAAGTGATTCTGTGCGAGCGCGGGATTCGCACCTTTGAGAGCTACACGCGGAACACGATGGACTTGTCGGCGATCCCGGTGGTTCACAAGCTGTCGCATCTGCCGATTGTGGCCGATCCTTCGCACGGGACAGGACGGCGGGATCAGGTGATTCCGATGGCGCGTGCGGCGGTGGCGGCGGGTGCGGACGGGCTGCTGGTGGAGATGCACCCGGATCCGGACCATGCCTTAAGCGACGGGGCGCAATCGCTGCGGCCGGAGCAACTGATGGACCTGTCGCGGCAGTTGCGGATGATCGCGCCAGCCGTCGGACGGAAGATGTAGCCAGAGCGCGCCATGGACTGCGTTGCCATTGTCGGAGTGGGGTTGATTGGGGGGAGCTTTGGGCTCGCGCTGCGGGAGGCGGGCTACACGGGTTCGATCGTGGGCGTCAGTTCGCCGGGAGCGATCACCGAGGCGGTGGAGCGTGGGGCGATCGACCGGGGCGTGGAACTGGACGAAGCGATCCATTCTGCTTCCGTACTATATCTCGCGCAGCCGATTTCCAAGATTCTACAAGTAATTCCGGAGTTGAGCCGCGCGCGGCCGGGCACGCTAGTTACTGATGCCGGTAGCACTAAAACTGCCATTACCGACCAGGCGCGCCGCTTTATACGGGACGCACAGTTCCTGGGGGGCCACCCGATGGCCGGTAAAGAAACCAGGGGCGTGGGATCCGCCGAAGGTAGTTTGTTCCGGGGCAGAACCTACTTTCTAACTCCGCGCGAGGTTGCGGAGATGGAAACGCCGGCAGCTAGTTCGTTTGTGGCCTGGGTGAAGCGAATGGGAGCAAACGTCATCCCCATTTCTCCGGCGGCGCACGACCATCTGGTGGCGCATACTTCGCACTTACCGCAGCTTTTGTCCACATCGCTCGCCGTAGCGCTGAGCGAATCGCTTGGAGCGGCGGCACGTACGGGAGCGGGGCCGGGACTGCTCGACATGACGCGGCTGGCGATGAGTTCGTTTGAGATCTGGGACGATATATTACATACGAACCGGAAAGAGATTGACGGCGCGCTGGCCGTGATGCAGCGCACGCTGGAGCAGATTCGCGCAAGGCTGGGGGACGACTCGATGCGCGATCCGTTCGAAATTGCCGACATTTTTGCAAAATCGTTGCGCAATACCCGCCCGTAAACTAGAATTGCCAGTAACCTTACTGCGCCCCTCGTAGTTGGAGGCTTAGTTAGCGACTGGTTTTTCCAGCGGCGAAGGGGAGCGAGGATCGCGAGAAACTGGCTTTGATGATGGCCGCCTCTTACCCGGAAACGCCCGCTACTCTGCGCGAGTTTCAAGAACGTTATCCGGCACGGGACATTCCGAGGAAGACGCGGCTTTACGTAGCGGGCGAGGAAGCCGCGCATGTTTACCTATTGGTCACGGGAACGGCGAAATTAAGTAAGATTTCTTACACAAAGCAACCCTTATTGATCCTGATTCACTCGGGTGAACTGTGGGGAGAATCGCTGATTAGCGGAGAGAAGCTGTGGTCGACAAGTGCGGAAACGGCGACGAGCGCCCGGATTCACAGTTTCCCGTCGGATGAGTTCCAGCGTGTCTCGGCGTGCGACGCGGAGTTGATGTCGTGGGTGGTGCGGAAGATCGGCCAGCGGCTGACCAAAGTGGAGCGGCAACTTGAGTTGATGCACTCCTACCGGGTGGAGCAGCGGCTGTTGCTGACGCTCGCGGATCTGGCCTCGAGCCATCATGACGGCAAAACGGTTGGTTCACCGAAGGAGATTCCGTTGACGCAAGGGGAATTGGCGTCGCTGGTGGGGGCGACCCGGGAGACGACCTCGACGATTCTGAATCTGTTCGAGCGAAAGAGCTGGATTCAACTGCGGCGCGGGGCGGTTCACGTGCCGTCGGCGGATGCGTTGCGGCGCGCGGCGGAAGCGCCGTGACGCGGGGGCACACCTGTGACGGGATTTCACAGGAAGATCCAGCCTAACTCATTCATTTCACGAGACAGGGCACGATGGCAGACGGTGTGCATTCGCAAAGCGCATGCGGTTGGCGTTACTGACTTTGATGTTTGGCCTGTGGGCGCCGCTGATGGCGCAGGGCAACGGCGCGCAGGATGCGTCCGGAGTCGCAGGGAACCAGCAACTTGCGGCGAACGTCAATTCCCGTTACGTCGTGGAGCGTGCCGAGATTCAACCCGAGAGCATGGAGCACCGGCTGGGGCAGCCATTGCGGGCTTTAGTGCGCGCGCTGCCGGGCCAGGCGTTTGATTCCGCGGCACTGGAGGAACTGGCGCAGAAGATCCGGAGCCAGCTTCCTGCCTACCAGGTGGTGTTGAAAGTTTCGCGGGGCGCCGAGCGGGAGCGGTTGCGGGTGACCTTTGAGTTGATCCGCAAGGGAAGCGGGGCCGATGTTGTGGTACCGCGATTCAGCTATCACAGCAAGCAGAACTTCACCTTCGGCGCCGATGCGAACATACGGCGCGACAACTTCACGGTAAGCGCGGGCGCGATGACCGATCAGGACGAACTGCTGGAGCGGTATTCCGGAGTTCGATTCGGAGTGCAGCGCGAAGGCATGGCCGGCGGGAGGGGGCGCGCCGGCGTAGCGGTGGAGGTGTGGAGAACGCAGTGGAACCCCACGGTGGAGGGCGCGGTGGAAGCGCCGGAGT
>CAYUZM010000100.1:0-11536 GCA_964449665.1 uncultured Solibacteraceae bacterium | reverse complement strand
GCCGGCAGTCAGCATGCCCGACTCCAACAGCGTGATACTGTCGAAGCCATTCCGGCTCCTGTACTCGGGCATACAGACCAGTTCCGAATTGATGCCCACGGGCGAATCCAAACCGGACCGCAGGTTTGCCAGCAGCATCCGCAGCCACGTGTTGCCGGATTTCGGATAGGATGCCAGCCAAACCACATCAGGCCGCGGCATGCGAGGCCTCCGGCTTGGCGTTCCAGTGGGCATCGAGCATGGCGATGGTTTCCGGCAACGCCTCCAGCCGCCGCTCGCGCGTGAACCAGAACGCTTCGGCATGCGCCAGGAGTTGTACCGATCGCTGTAGCCAATGCGCTTCCTGCCCCAGAACCCGTATCAACCGTCGCCGGTACGCCGCCCTTTGCAGCAGTTCGGCGCCGTCCACCGCGCTCAGCCGCTCGATGCCGGCTGCGTGTGGAGGTTGCGCATCCCGGAGAAAATAGATCCGGCGCACTGGAATCGCCCCGCCCCCTACATGGGAAGCCGCGGGCGACACCCAATACTTCCCGATTCCTCGCCGTACCTGCTCGCCGGTGGCGGCCTTCAAGTGGCCGGCGGCATCGGCCCAAAGCTTCAGCGCGCGGCCGTCGTTAGGAAGCGAGGGTGGGCCTTCGCCGAAACGGATTGCGCACATATCGTCGGCGATGAGTGGATAACCGGCGGCCGACAATGCCGCCGCCAGCGAGGATTTGCCGATGCCCGAGACTCCGCAGAACAGAGCCGCGCCGCCGCCGGTCTCGATCGCGCTCCCGTGCAGCACGAGGCAGCCTCGCTGGTGCAAAAGCGCTCCGAATGCCGAACCCATGAGGAAGACCGCAAAATCATGGGGCGTCCGTCCCGGCACGGGCTCGTAGACAATTCGGCTGCCGGCGGCAAGCTGAAACCGCACCACGCCGGGAACATCCAGCAGCAGTTCGTCTCCCGAGGCAACCCACGTGGGCCCACGGCCCCGCTCCATTGCGCGCCGCGCCGGCGCATCCGGCACCGCTCCCCGCTGTATGCGGACGTCCGTGGGTGTTCCCTGTTCTCCCGGCTGTTCGCACAATCCAGGCAGCGGAAGATCCGCCTCCACGCGCAGTCCACAGCACAAATAGCGGTAGGTTCCGATTTTGCTCATGAGTTCCCCTGTTCTACCCAGCGCACGAATTGCCCCATCGAGATCGCCCGGCACAGGCCCATTCGGTACTCGTTGGCCACGCGCATCGAATCCCATTGGGCCCGGGGCCATTGGTCAATCAAGCGCCGCATCCTGGGAAGATCCAATAAACGTGTCAGGATGGGCGACGCGCCGCACTCCTCAATCGCCGCCGCAAAACGGTCGCGGTACGGCGCCACCCGCAAATACCAATCGGCGCCCACCAGGCCTTTGCGCCTTTCCTCGAGCACTAATGGCGAGAGCCGTCCCGACATCGCGCGGCGTAGCAGCCACTTCGTTTGCCCATTCCGCAGAAACTGGTCTTCGGGAATGGCGAGAAGGAATTCGATCACGCGCAGGTCCACGGTCGGATCGCGATACTCGGTCCCGTTCGGAGAACCGGCAGACGCCGATCCGGCCCCGTCCAGCCTGCCGATGGCGCGCGCTCGAAACATCCGGCCATCGGAGACGGGCCTGCTCCAGACGTCCCATTGGCGTGCCTTGGACAACGCCTCCAATTCGCCTGATCGCACCCACTCCGGTTCCAACATGGCGCGCCCCGTGAAACGGCCCAGAACCTTTTCCGGACGGTTCCGGAGCAGAAGCTTCCACAACGGCGCCGGCACCATCGGTCCCGCGCTCACCATCGCGATCGCCCGCCAATCAGGCAGGTATCCCGAACCGCGAAGCGCGCGGGCCTCGCGCATCCAACGAATCCAACGGCCGCCGCGAACTAGCGATGGCAGCAGGTGGATGCCGTCGTAGCTGATCGTCATGTTGCCGCCCACGCCTGAGAGCACCGTCCTCACGCCGTGCTGCGCCTGCAGCGCGGCAATCGCATGTGCAGAGGGACTCATGCAGAAGTGCCCGCCGGGTGAATCGGTCCAACTCTGGGTGTCCGGCATCAGATCCAGTGGGCACGCGGAACTGGGCGGAACAAGATGGTGGCGAATATTGGGATACATCGAGGCCACCGACGCGGCATGAGGACCTTCATCTCCGAAGCGATTCGCGGGCGTGTTCCCGTTGAACCCCGGCGCGGGTACGGACGTGTAGACATCCAGGCCCTCGCCCTTGGCCGCCAGTTGCATCGCCGCGCTCGTGGTGACGCTGCTCGAGTCGAGGCCGCCGCTCAACAGGCTTCCAATCGGACCGCGGCTTCGCATCCGGCAGCGAACGGCTTCATCGAAGCGCGCAAGAAATGCCTCGACATATTCGCCGTCCCGCTGGAACTCGATCCTCTTCGCCAGATCGAGACTCCGGTAGCGCTCAACGCGCACATGGTCTTCACTCACCATGAGCAGGTGCGCCGGAGGGACGCGGTGAATGTTCTCAAAGAAGCTCTGCGCGCCGCTCTCGGGCAGAAGCGCCAGCCTGCCGGCAATCATTCCGGCATCGGGGCGTCTGGGGAATTCGTCGAGTGCGTGCAGACCCTTCGGCGCCGTGGCAAATGCAACCAACGGACCGCAAACGGCGTAGTGAAGCGGGCGGATGCCCAGCGGATCGCGGACGCAATAGAGGCGCCTCTCCCGCGGCGACCACACGGCGAACGCGAAGTCGCCCAGCAGCCGCGGCGCCGTTTCCTCGCGCCACCGCTCCCATGCGCACGCAAGAATTTCCATATCCGGAACCCCGGCGCCGCGAAGCCCAAGTTCGGAAATCAGATCGTCGCGGTTGTCCAGACGAACATGCCCGATGAGCACGCTGCCCTCCAGTGTGGTGTAGGGTTGTGTGTCTTCGTCCTCTTCCGGAAGCGTGTAGGTGGCCGCAAGCCCCATCGCCACGCTCGAATCGTCCCCTTTCCACCGCCTATGCGCATCCCGCCCGTAGCAGGCGAGGCGCGCGTGCATGCGCTCCGCATCCGCTCCGGCGCGAGGCCGTCCATCACGATGCCAGGTTCCCCAGATTGCGCTCATGTCCGCGTATTCCCCGGTTCCCGCCGCAATGGGAATTCCACCACCGGAACGAAATCGCGCACCTGCGAACCGCCGATCAGAATCGAGTCGCCCACGCGCAGCCAGGCGTGTGAATCCATCCGCCCGTCCATCGGGTCGCGGCGTACGCCCAGGCAGAGCGTGGAGCCGATTCCCCGCCACCGCAGCATCCAGTTTGCCGCCAGAGCCTGTGGAAGGCAGACGGCCCACGAGCTTGCGGCGCGGCGAACGGCGGCGCGAATCTGGGCGGCCGTCTCCTCCTGCCTACGCGAGATGTGCGGTTTGCTTCGGCCGCCGGCCACCGCCCGCGTAGACAGCGTCCGAAACGGCATCCAAAGAATCAAAAGGCGCGCCAGCGCAAGCAACGCGGCAGCCTCGGCCAGCATCAATATCCGCCGCAATGAAACGACTCCATACGTTCCGCATCTGCGGCTACGAGAGCCCCGATGTCGAACCGAACCCACCGTCGGAACCGTTGCCCTGCCCGTTCGCCGCGTGTCGAAGGGTGCCCGTGTCCAGGCGGGGAGGAGTATAACGCCCTGCGTGCGAGATTGCTTCCGGCGCAGTGTCCTCGCCCGCGCGCTGCGCTGCGGTGTTTACAATCAGCCCCTCGCCGGCAAGCGACGCGAGGAACTGATCTAGATCCGGCCGCACCTCGTCCGGCCCAACGCCAAACGCCGCGCCCAACCGCGCCGCAATCCCGGCGGCCGTACAGGGATTTTCCAGGTACTGCCAGATCAGCGCACCCGTGGTTCCAAGCCCGAAAAAGCGTCCATTCTTCAGATTCACAAGGATCGTCTCATCCGCCGACTCGGCTCCAATGAGATCCGCGGCCCGCTGAATCGTACCGTTGCAGTCAACCATAAGTGGAGTGCACCTCGGATGGATAGTGGAATTACGAAGAAGTAATCTCAGACTTTTCGCCGCCCCTCGTTCACAGCGGCCATGAACGCTCCCCGCCGTTGGATCACGGTATCCGCAAACCGCGCCGCGTGCTTGCGGTGTGTTCGCGCAGAGCCATCCACTAAAGGTGGCAGAGCGGCCTGCCGCCGTTGGTATCGCGCGAGGAATCTCATTCCACCTGGCGCAACGAACTGGCTGCAGTTTAGCGTTCCACGCGCGGCAATGGCATCGCCAAAGGCTTCCGCAGCACCGACACCGCGGAATGAACGCCCATCTGAATGAGTATCGAAATGATGTGGGTTGCGCGGGGGCAGGCATCGGAGGGGTCTCCCCCGAAACAGGGGAACAACCTCTCAATGGACCCGTTGGTAGGCGCGCCAGGCGTCGAACGTGGGACCCGGCAGTGGCCAGCTATCCGATTCCTGTATTGGGACGTTTTGCCCCCAGACTTGCTGCCGCCTGCTTCATCCGTAGTTGTGGTCCCAGCAGGCGGGCCATTGGTCATTGACGCGCAGAATTGATTGATTGCCCACCGCAGCGGGTTCCATCATGAATACGGGCTGGAGAAGAAGGCTGCCTAACAGGGCGGGATTGAATTTTTGCGCGGCACAGGTTCCATATTGCGCGTGCCCACACTCCCGATTGCCAATCGTCGCACAACTCGAACGAAACTCATCCTGTCAGCCGCGTATCTTCCGGTGACTGCACTTCCTTTAACTTCGGTGTGAAAATCACCCGGCAAGCCGGGCGGGCCTTGCGGAATCGCTCCACGGCAGCCGCTGTAACTTTGGGAGAACTGAGGAAGATCATCTTCAGGCTCGGCAGTGCGATCAAACCGTCCACCCCGGCATCGGTCACCGCGGTCTCGGTAAGGTCGAGGATTTCCAGGTTCTTGAGAGCCAGCAATTGCGCCACCGCTTCGTCCCCGATCCGTTCGGACTGATACAAGTTCAGCCTGCGGAGCTTCGGGAGCGCGGCCAGCGGTTTCAGACCCTTGGCGGTCAAATCCATGCGGCTCAAGTCCAGCGACTGCAAATTCACGAGCGGCGCAATACCATTCATTCCCACATCGCTCACGTTGGTGCCGCCCATGTTCAACTCTTCCAGGCGTGTAAGTGCCGTGATGCTCTCGAAATTCAGATCGGTCAACATCAGGCCCCACCGCCCGGAGTCCGTGCGTTGCGATCCGTTCACATCCAGCCGCTTGAGCGCCGGAAGAAGGCGCAAGAGCGGAAGTGCGAGGCCACTCATCTTGTCTCCACCGATGTGCAACTCTTCTAGCGCCTCCAACTTGGCGAGAGCGTCGAATCCGTCGTCGTTCACGCGGCTGAACCCTACGTCGAGCACGCGCAGTTTCTTCATCCCCGCGAGATGCTCGAATCCGCGGCTTGTGATCTCGGTGCCGCGAATGTTCAGAATTTCGAGATTGCTCCAACTCTTCAGGTAAGCAATGCCGCCGTCGGTCACGTAATCGCAGTAGTAACAAGCCAACTGAGTCACATTGGGGAGTAGGCGCAGATGAGCCAGCCCGGTGTCGGTAATCTTCGTATGCGACAGGTTGATCTTGCGCAACTCCGGCATGGAGGCGAGCAGCGCCAGATCGTCGTCGGTAAGCCAGGAAAAGGTGAGGTCTACTTCGATCGCGCGCCCTGCCGGATCATACTGAAACACTCCTCCCAGCTCTTGTAGGCGCGCCGCACCCGGCGCCTCGGCTGCGAATGCACCTAGTACCGTCAGAATCCCCGTCATGATTGTTCGATGCATACGTGTACCCCGTGCTAGCTGCGGCGCCGATTCGGATTCGCCGACTCCGCCTCCCAAACGATTTCACACGAAGGGAGGGCCGACTTAAGTTCGGCATGGAGCGGCGCCGTGATCAGCGTGTGATAGAGGTTCAATCTCGCCAAGTGTTTGTATCCCAGCAGCAACGGCCTGCTTTTGTCGGTGACATACGTGCTGTCAAGCCCGAGCGACTCGAGCCGCGCCAGTCCGCCCAGCTTCGCCAATCCATCGTCGCCCACGCCCGTGTAGTCGAGATTGAGATGCTCAAGCTGCGTCATGTTGGCGATCACAGGCAGTGATTTGTCGGTAATTGGCGTGCGCAGCAGACTCAGCCGGCGAAGGTTGGTGAGTCCCCCGAGATGGGCGAATCCCGCATCGGTAAATCGGAACGAATAGTCGAGGATCAACTCCTGCAGTGACGTGAGGCCTTTGATTCGCTCCAGTCCGGCGTCGTCGATATCCGTCGAACCCAGGTCCAGACGCTGCAACGACGCCAGCTTGGAGACGTGCTTTAACGCCGCTCCCGTAATATCGGTCGTTGCCAGCGAAAGACGCTTCAATCGCGGGAGATGCTCGAGCAACTCCAGTCCTCCATCTTTCACCGGCGCCCCCAGCAAACTTAGATCTTCCAGCCGTGTGAGCGTCGTGAGACCGCGCAAGCCTTCGCCTTCGATGAGCGTATTGTTCAAGCGCAGCGTTGTCAGAACGGTGAGGGACGACAAACGAGCCGCACCCGCGTCGGAAACCGACGTGTTGTTCAGGCTCAGCTCCTCAAGCGAATTCATCGCCGACACATACTGCATTCCCAGGTCGCCGACTTCCGTGGAATCGAGTTCGAGTTTGCGAATCCGCGAAAGGCTTGCCAGCCCCTTCAGGTGATCGTCGGTGACAGGCGTGCCGCTCAACGTAATCGAGATGATCGCGCCGTTCTCGACCGCTGCATTTCCGCCAAGCGTCTTCACCCAATCGGCAACGGCAGCTTCGCTTTTGCCCGTGGGAAGCGGTGGCGCCTTGCGCGCGGCGGTCCTCACGGCCGCGTCTCCGAAGATCAAGTTGGCCTTGGGCAGCGCCGCGCGCAAATCCTGCACGCCGGAAGGCGTCGCCCGCGTGTAGCGCAGATCCATCTCACGCAGCTTGGTGAACTGTTTCAACTTCGCCAGCCCGGCGTTCGATACCCGCGTGCGGTACAGGTTCAAGTACTCCAGATCCTTCATGCCCGTGAGCGAGTCGAGGCCGGCATCGGTAACCTCGGAGCTCAGCAGGTCGAGCTTCTTCAGCTTCGTCAGACCCTTCAAATGCGCGAGGCCTTCATCGGTCACAGGCACGCCGCCCAGGTAAAGCTCTTCCAGTTCCTTCAAATGAGCCAGCGGTTCTAGGCCCTTGTCGGTAATTCTCGTCTCGCGTGCCCACAGCCGCCGCAGCTTCGTCATCCCAGCCAGGCTCTTCATGCCATCGTCCTGAACCAGCGTCCATGTGATGTCGAGCGACCGCAGGTTGGTAAACGGATGCAGCGTCGCTCCCGTAATGCGGGCGCGCCGCAGCACAAGATTCTCCAGCGTCGGCGCCAGCGAATGAATCTTTTCCAGCCCCGCATCGTAGAAACGAATCTGCTCCAGAAACGTATAGCCGAAGGTCAGCGTCTTCAGCGTGCTCAGCCCGCTCAGGTATCCGATATCGGCGCTATAGTCGGTGCGCGATTCGGCGCGCGGATTCCACATCGGACCCGGCAAATGCAGCTCGCGAAGCGCCGCCAGTTTTGCGAACGCTTCCATATGCGGAGGGTGCAGATTGACGCCGACAAGGTTGAGAACCGCGATGCGGTAATCGCCTTCCGGCAACGCCGCTGGGTCGCGAACCGGCGTCGCGCTTCCCTCCAGCGTGACGGCCCCGCCCATATGAAGTGCCCACTGCGCCACCTGTTGGTCGGCCTCGGCCGCCCAAATCGGGGCGGACAGCAACACGGTCAGTATGGCGCCAACACTTTGCTTCATTTCGCCGGTATTATATCAGTGAACGGTTGGAAAAATCTGTTATTCTAGGCTTACTTTAGCGTGAACGTAAAAGGATTCCAATTCGCTCTGGCGGCGTTGCTATTCGCCGTCCCGGCACGTCCGCAGGACGGCACATTCGTCGAAACCGTGTATCCGATGCTCGAAAAGGCGCAGTGCCGCATGTGCCATAACGACAACGGCGTGTCGTCGGCCACTCGGTTGTTGTTCCCGCCTGAAGACGCGCCCCCTGCCGCCGTGCGCTTGTTCGGATTCAAGCTCGCTGCGCTTGTGGACAAGGAATCGCCCGAACAGTCCCTGCTCGTGCGAAAGCCTACGATGCGCGTCGCGCACGCCGGTGGCGAACGCATTGCCAAAGGAAGCCCCGGTGAACAATCGCTGATCGACTGGGCAAAGCGTCTGGCCGCCACGCCTGAAGCCGAACTGCGCGCCGCAATGGAATCGGCGCGGGGCGGGCCCGGCGCCCAACGCCCGCCGGAGGTGCGCCGGCTCACGCATACCCAGTACAACCACACTGTCCGAGACCTGCTGGGCGACTTTACCCGCCCTGCCGACCAGTTTCCACAAGAAGATTACCTCAACGGATTTACGAATCAGGTGGAAGGCCAGAGCATTCCGCCCTTACTGGCCGAAGCCTATGCCGCGGCGGCAGAGAAATTAGCGGAGAACGCCTTTCGCCGCGGGGCGGGAGCGTCCCTGATCCCCTGCAAGCCCGCCCACGCTTCAGATCCGGCCTGCCGCGATCAATTCATTCGCCGGTTTGGGCTCAAAGCCTTTCGCCGGCCATTGGCCGAAACCGAAGTACGCGGTTACCAGTCGCTATTCAATCGCGCCGCCGGGGCCGCGAAGCAATTCGACGCCGGCGCTCAGTTGGTCGTCGAAGCCATGCTTCAGTCGCCCAACTTCCTCTTCCATCTGGAGGCGGGCAACGCGGGCCAGTGGCGCGCCTACGGCGTCGCCAGCAAGCTGTCCTACTTTTTGTGGGACACCATGCCCGACGAACGGCTTTTTCGCGCGGCCGCAACCGGTGAGTTGAGCGGCGAAGAGCCGATTCGCAAAACCGCCCGCCGCATGATGGACGACTCTCGCACCAAGCGCGCCTTTGAGGTCTTTCTCGCGCAATGGATGCGCTTTGATCGTGTGCTCGCCTCCGCGCGCAGCGTCCGCCGTTATCCGGACTTCGGCGCTTCGCTGCTGTCCGCAATGACGGAAGAGACCAAGCACCTCTTCAATCACCTCGTCTGGAACGACCTCAACTTCATGGAGTTGTTCAACGCCCGCTATACCTTCGTGTCGGCGCGTCTCGCGCAATTGTATGAGATGCCGCCGCCCGCGCAGGACTTTGAAAAGGTCAACTATCCCGCCGGTTCCACACGTGCCGGGGTGTTGGGCCACGCGGGTTTCCTGACGCTCACGGGCAATCCGAATGAGACATCGCCCACCGGCCGGGGCCTGTTCATACGCGAACAGTTCCTCTGCCAGCATGTTCCTCCCCCGCCGCCCGGAGTCGACACCAACCTTCCGCTGGTCAGCGCTGAGAAACCGATGACCACACGCCAGCGTCTCGCCGAGCATGCCGGCAACCCCAGTTGCGCGTCGTGCCACAGCCTCATCGATCCCATCGGTGCCGGGCTCGAAGGCTTCGACAACATCGGCCGCAAGCGCGACAAGATCGTCTTGCGCGTGCAACTCGATCGCGATTCCGTCACCAACCAGCCGCGCGAACCCAAGACCTTCGAACTGCCCCTCGACACCAACGGATTCATTCAAGGCGTTGCCTCGTCGAACTTTGCATCCGCCGCCGAACTGGGAAAAATCCTCGCCGAGACACAGGCCTGCCAGCAATGCATCGTGAAGCAGGTGTTCCGGTACGCCTTAGGCCGGCACGAAACCGAAGACGACAAGCCGCATCTCGAAAAACTGTACGGAACCTTCCGGAACTCCAATTTCCGCTTCCAGGCGCTGGTGTCGGCGCTCGTCACATCGGAGCCGTTTCTGGGAATACCGCCGCCGCCAACCACCGCCTCAGCAGCCTTGCGCGCCAATATTAAAAGGAGATAGTATCCAGCCATGCCACTGTCACGAAGGACCTTTCTGCGTGGAGTAGGAGCCGGTGGTGCGGCCGTACGCATCGGGCTTCCGCCGCTCGTTGCGATGTTCAACGAAAGCGGCACTGCCTATGCCGCCCCCAGCCCCAAGGGTACGCAGCCTATCGAATCCCGTTTCCTTCTCTGGTTCAACGGCAATGGCATTCTGGAAAACTACTGGACTCCCCGCGGTACAGGAACGGACTACGAAATCACTCCTTGTCTGAAGCCGCTTGCGCCCTTCCGCAAGGACATCCATATCATCAGCGGACTCGACAACCCCAACGGCAAGGGCCACCATGGCGCGATGAGTTCGCTCATGTCCGGCGCCGCATTTACCGGACGCGGCGCGGGCGGGCCCTCCATCGACCAGGTGTTGGCACAGAAGATCGGCAACGCTTCGCGCTTCCGCTCCTTGCAAGTCGGTGTCTGCCAGGAGTCGTTTGGTGAAAGCATTCAGCGCAACATGAGTTGGGCCGAGCGCGACCGCCCATTGCCGCCCGAGATGATTCCCCACCGCCTCTTCGACCGCTTGTTCGGCGGCAAAGACATCGGCTGGATCAATCGCAAGAAGAGCGTGCTCGATCGCGTCCGTGAAGACGCCGCCGCCATCACGGGACGGCTCGGACAGGAAGACAAGACGCGAGTCGACGAGTATCTCACCTCGGTGCGCAGCGTGGAACGGGCCGTTGCCAGCCTCCCTCCCGAGTACGCGCAGGAGGTGGCGCGCCCCGAAGACAGCGGCGATATGCGCGACTGGCCCCGCATCGCGAAATTGCAGTCCGACCTCGTCGTCCACGCCTTCGCCTCCGGCCAAACACGCGTGGCCTCCTATATGCTCACCAAATGCCAGAGCCTGACGCGCTTTCCCTGGCTCGGACATACCACGCTGCGCCACCACGACTACACACATACTCGCGCCAATGCCGTCGAAGGCCAGCGCATCATGCGCGACATCTGCCGCTGGCACGTCGAAGAGTTCGCCTACATGCTGGGTAAGCTGAAATCCATTCCAGAAGG
Source organism: uncultured Solibacteraceae bacterium (assembly GCA_964449665.1). Lineage (GTDB taxonomy): Bacteria > Acidobacteriota > Terriglobia > Bryobacterales > Bryobacteraceae > JAFLBB01. The sequence continues at coordinate 642 of CAYUZM010000100.1, read as the reverse complement.
CGACGGCAATGTGCTGGACCGGACGCTCATCCTTTACCTCCATGAACACGCCGAGGCGAACTCGCACAAGACCAGCGGTATGGCAGGCATCCTTGCCGGACACGCGGGCGGTGTGAAGATGGGCGCGCACTCTTCCATCACCGGGACAGTCGGCGACCTCTACCTGACACTCGCCGAAGAAGTGATGGGTGCGCCAATCGGGAAGTTCCCGTCCGCTTCGCGTAAATTAACCGACATCATTTGAGCTGGAAACGCTCCCGTAACCTTGTTCGCAATGGTTCAAGGCCCATGCAAGCCTTTACCGTTAACTTTTGCATATTTTGCTTGCTCTCCACTCATCCGCCCGTTATTCTCTCCTAAAGCTACTCGCGTTGAGTTCGACTAACCAAGTCCACTGGGGAGGTTTGAATGCAGGGGATTGTTCGCATCGGCCGGATTCTCGGCCTTTCCCTCACTTTGCTTGCCGCGGTTTGTACGGGGCAAGTGGTCACTGGCGCCATCAACGGCGTCGTTCACGATAACTCCGGCGCCATTCTTCCTGGCGCCAGTCTGGTCGCCGCCAACGTCGACACGGGCGTTGAGATTCGCGCGACATCCGACGGCGAGGGCGCCTACTCGTTCCCCCTGCTCCGGCCCGGCAAC
>CAYUZM010000099.1:0-11551 GCA_964449665.1 uncultured Solibacteraceae bacterium | reverse complement strand
CGCAGCCGGCCGGAGGCGTTCTCGATCTCGGCGCTCACCTCAATTGTGCGCGTCTCGCTATCGACCGTGTCGGCAATGCGCGTAACGCGCGCGCGCATCGTCTCGTTGGGGAAGGCCAGCAGCTCGAGCGTCGCCATGCCGCCGACCTTGCAGAAACGGATCTTGCTCTCTGGAACATCGGATGTGGCCCACACGCGGCTGAGGTCGGCAATGGTGACTAACGGCGTGTTGATCTCGTTGCGGAACTCGCCATCGACTACGCTGACCGCTAGTACCTTGCCGGAGACCGGCGCCGGGACGGTGATCTGCTGCTGGAACTGTCCGGCCTTGAGGCCCATTAGCTCGAGGCGGCGGCGTGCCTGTTCACGCGCGCTCCTGGCCTGATCGAGTGCCGATTGCGAGAGGGCGAGCGTGGTGCGCGCGGCGAGTACCTCCTTTTGCGCGACGGCCTGATGTTCAAACAGGTCGTTGAGACGCGAGAGGTCGGCTTCGGCTTTGGCGACGGCAAGTTCGGACTGGCGGACGGTGGATTCGGTCTGCGTGTAGCCGAACTCGGCGTCGGTGATGGCGGGGCTCTCCATGGTGACAATGGGTTGGCCACGGCTGACCGAGTCGCCGAGCTTGACCAGGACGCGCACAATACGCCCGGGAGCGGGCAGCACTGCGTGGCCGACACGATTGGGGTTGGCGGCGATTTTGGCTGGGGCGGTCACCTCGTCTGCGGGTACGGGCATGGTGCGCACCGGTTCGACGGTCATCTGTTTGAGCTCGGGCGCGTTTGGCCCGAGATGGACGATGTTGTCATCCTGAGCGGGCGTGTTGGCGGGAGCGGCGGCATTGTTCGGTTCGGCTTCCGCCTGTTCCGGTTTGGAGCAGGCGCCGGTGGCCAGAATAGAGATTCCGCAAAAGAGGAGCTGGCCGGTGAACCGGCGGAGCAGTGTCATATGAGTTCGCCTCACCAAGATGGCGCGTGAGCGGCGGAACGGGCCATAGCCTGCGAAGGGGGCGTGGCGGCTGGTCGAGAGGGGAGTTGCCGGGTGGTTCCCTGGGCGTGGGCGGTTGGGTAGCCCGTTGAGGCGATATGACGCGGGCGGGCGGTCATGCATGCTGAGTAGCGAGGCCCGAACACGTGGAGTCGTTGAGTGTGCCGATTGGGGTTTCGCCCTACACTGGAGCGGAGGGCGATGGCAACGCCATCGTCCGTATCCTCAGACCTCCTAAGTCCCGGCGAACCGTATTGGGCGTGATGGTGCTTGGCTTCGGCATGGCCGTGATGCTGGTGATCGCGGCGGCATACGTAGGCTATGAGGGATCGCAGAAGATACAGGCGAACGCGCAGGACCTCGTGCGGGAGCATCTGCTGAACACGGGCCGCGCGGCGGAGTTGGAGACGCGAATCGAAGAGCAGTCTGAACGCCTACTCGGGGGGTTGATCTGGATCTTGGGCGCCTGCTTCGTGCTGGCCGTTGGCGGTTCCGCATTGACCATCTGGACCACCGATAAGGCGTTCCGGCAACTGGAGTGGCAGACGGCGGAGTTGAGCCGGGTTTCGTGGCACATGGTGGAAAGCAACGAAAAGATCGCGCGGCGGTTCTCGCATGAGATCCATGATGAGTTGGGGCAGGCGATGGCGGGCGTAAAGGGCATGATGAAGCGCATGAGCCCGGACGAATTGCCGCAGCAGCGCGACGAACTGTTGGGGATGCTCGATGAAGTGATGACAGGCATTCGAGAGTTGTCGCAGATGCTGCGTCCGGTGATTCTCGACGATTTCGGTTTGGACGCGGGGTTGCGGTGGCTGTCTGAGCGCTTCGCGCAGCGCACGCGGATCCAGGTGAAGTACGAATCGAACTTTTCAGGCCGTATGTCGGACGACCTCGAGACGCAGCTATTCCGTATCGGGCAGGAGGCGCTGACGAATGTCGCGCGCCATTCGGGGGCGACGGAGGCGAGCCTGCGGTTGGCCGTCGACGGCGGGCGTGTGCGGATGGAGTTCGAAGATAACGGGACGGGGATTTCGGAAGGCTGGACGCCTTCGCAGCCGAGCCTGGGAATGGTTGGTATGCGGGCGCGAGCGCGGCAAGTGGAAGGCGAATTGAAGGTCGAGAACCGCGCGGGCACGGGACTTCGGATCATGGTGGAGGCGCCGTTGCGTGGACAGGAGGACGATGCAGGGCAAGAAAATCCGAATCCTGCTGGCTGACGATCACACGGTGGTGCGGCGCGGCTTTGGCTTGATCCTGGCGCAAGAGCCGGATATGGAAGTGGTGGGCGAGGCCAAGAACGGCCGGGAGGCGGTGGAGCTGGCGCAACAGTTGAAGCCAGACGTAGTGGTGATCGACGTGTCGATGCCGGAACTGAACGGGATCGAAGGGACGCGGCGCATTACCGACTCTTGCGAGCGGACGCGTGTCCTGGCGTTGAGCATGCATCGCGACGCCGTATATGTGCGTGAGATTTTGCGCGCCGGGGCGCGTGGATATGTGCTCAAGGATGCCGCCGAGGACGCTTTCGTCGACGCCGTCCGGGCCGTTGCGCGCAATGAGGCCTATCTCAGTCCGGCGATTGCCGATGCCGTGCTGACCGACTATCGCAAGCACGTGACGAATCCGATCGACCTGTTGTCGAGCCGTGAACGCGAAGTGCTGCAGATGATCGCCGAGGGCAAGACGAATAAAGAGATCGCCAACGTGCTGACCCTGAGCGTCTACACGGTGGAAGCGCACCGGGGAAAGATCATGGAGAAGCTGAATCTGCACAATACGGGGGATATCGTGCGGTTTGCGCTGCGGAATGGGCTCATCAGTTAAGCTTTCGCTATGCGGTGCGGTGTTGCCCTGATTCTTTTCCTGGTTGGAGTGTGCCTGGCGCAGTCGCCAACGGTGAAGCCGGAGCCGAGGACGCGCATCAAGGGCGATCCGGAAAATCTATATCGGGAAGCGCTGAAAGACGCGGACGAGGTACGGCTCTTCGCGGTGAATCTCGACGAGGACGACGCGCTGGAACGGGTGCTGGTGTGCAAGCGCGATCCGGACGAACACGCGTCGGTCTACGACTTCGACGGGAAGTCGTGGTGGCAGGTGGGAGCGTTCTCCAGCGGGGGTGGTAGCGATCTTGTGGAATTGAAGGGGGCGACAAATTGGAGCCGAAGCGATTTGGTAGTGCGTGTGTACGGCCACGGGTCTGGTTTCTATTCGACCGAGCTATCCATTTACAAGATGTTGGGCGCGCGGTTGTATCGTGTGTTTCGAACGACTGAGGCGGACAACTACGATACTTCAGGTCCGGGTAAGGAGGGCGAGTGGCATGTCGAGCGGCGCAACGTGATCTTTCCCGTGAAAGACGAGGCGCGAGGGAGTGTCTTGATCGTGCATCGCACCGACGCAGTCGATCCAGATCTTGACGCACCCTGCCGGCCGCGCTCCGTGGTGTGCTCAGTCTATCGCTGGGACCGCGATGAGTTCCGCTTTCTACGCGACCTCGAAGCGGATGCAGCGCATTGCGATAAGAAAACGCGGCAGCCGTTGGCGCGAAACATCACGGCATGCGCACCGTGAACTCGCGCAGAAACTCCGGTTTGAAGTCGACGCCCAGACCCGGTTGCTCGGGCACCTTCCACGCCGCGAGCGTCGGATTCCATCCGCCCACGAAGATGTCGTTGTATTGCTCGATGCGGGTGTTGCCTTCTTCCATGATGAGGAAGTTGGGCGAAGATGCCGCGATGTGAAGGCTGGCCGCGGTGCAGACAGGGCCGTTGGGGTTGTGCGGGGCGAAGGTGACCAGGTGGGCGTCGGCGGTGGCAGCGATCTTCTTGAAGGCCGTGATGCCACCGGTGCGGGCGACGTCGGGCTGAAGAATGCGGGCGGCGCGCTTGGCGATCAGTTGCGCGAAGTTGAAATGGCCTAGCAAGCCTTCGCCCGTTGCGATGGGAATGTTGGTGGAGCGCTGCAACTCCGCCATCGCGTCCATGTCTTCGGGCGGGATCGGCTCCTCAAGGAAGAACGGATCGAACGGTTCAAGCATCTTGATGATGCGTCCCGCCGTGGCCATGTTGAACTTGCCGTGGGCTTCCACGCAGATGTCGAAGGCGGGCCCGGCTTCGCGGATGCCGCGCACCATCTCTCGCACTTCGTTGAGCACGGTGGTGGACAGTTGCCGCTCGGGTCCCGGATAGGCGCCGAAGGGATCGTATTTGCCGGCGGTGGCGCCTTGCGCCATGAGTTCCCTGGTGCGGGCGAAGTAGGCTTCGCGGGTGCGCGGGATGTTGCCCCAGCGGTAGCTTGCGTAGATGCGGATGCTGTCGTGGATTTTGCCGCCGAGGAGTTTATAAACCGGGACGTTCAGCTTCTTGCCGACGATGTCCCAGAGGGCGATGTCGATGGCGCTGAGCGCGGCGTAGAGCGTTCCTCCAAGCGTGTTTTCTTCGGCGATGTAGGCTTTGCGCCAGATCTTTTCGATGTTCCAGGCGCTCTCGCCTTTGAGCAGCGGCGAGAGCGAGCGGATGGTAGAGACGATGGGCCAGACAGTAGGAGGCGTGGTGCCTTCGCCCCAACCGTGGATGCCATCTTCGGTTTCGACGCGCGCGCAGACAATGTCGGAGCGGTTGCCGATGCGGAGGACGTAGGGCTCGATGTTGCGGATTTTGAGACTTGCCGGATTGGCGGCGAGTTGGAGCAGGGGCGACACCGGCGGTGCGGCGAGGAGGGTGGCGCGTTGGAGGAGGTCGCGGCGGGTCATGGGGAGATCATATAGCGGCGGATCGCGCGGTGGGCGGCGGTATGTGACGGGGAATACTCGATTTCGCGAGGTTGGGTTCGTTTCGTAATGGCGAGAGGGGACTGAAGGGCCCGCGGTGTGGCTTGATATTCTCTATTTATTCGCCTAACCTTTTGACCATGCCGACTGCATTTGTGACGGGCGCGTCGCGGGGCGTGGGAAGAGGCGTTGCGGCGGAATTGACGGAGCGGGGATTCACGGTCTTCGCCACGAGCAGGAGCATCGATTCGGCCGAACTGCCCGGGGCGGTGCGGCGCATCCGGTGCGACCATTTGCGCGATGAAGAGACGGCGCGGGCGTTTCAGGAGGTCGAGGCTGCGGGGCAGGGGATCGACCTGTTGGTGAACTGCGCGTGGGGCGGGTATGAGCGCATGGTGGACGAGGGCGTGTTCACTTGGGCGCTGCCATTTTGGGAGCAGCCGGCGCACCGGTGGACGAGCATGATCGATGGCGGAGTACGCGCGGCGTTTGTGGCTTCGTCACACGCGGCGCGAATGATGATCGCGCGGGGGCGCGGGTTGATCGTGAACATCAGCTACTGGGCGTCGCAACGTCACTTGGGGAATACGGTATACGGCATTGCGCAGGCGGCCACCGATAAAATGACGCGCGACATGACGCACGAACTGCGCGAACACGGCGTGGCGGTTGTTTCGTTGTATCCGGGTTTGGTGAGGACCGAACGGGTAATGGAGGCGGCGCGTGGCGGGTGGCTGGATGTGTCCAATAGCGAGAGCCCGGAGTTTATCGGACGCGTGGCCGCGGCGATGCATGGCGACGCGAAGATTCTGGAGAGATCGGGGAGCTTTGTAGTGGCGGCGCAATACGCGATCGAGAATCGCATTGTGGACTTGGATCGCAAGCAGCCGATTCCGCTGTCGCTTGAGGCGTTGGCGCGTTGGAAGTAGCGCCCGCTAATTCGCCGATCCTATGGCGTAAAGAGAATTTCGGGTCCGAATATACATTTTCCCTTCGCTGATGGCGGGCGTGGCGTAGATGTCGGCGTCGAATTCGTTGACGGCGAGGATTTCCCAATCGCCCGCGGCGCGGAGCACAACGACTTTGCCGTGTTCGCTGGCGATGTAGACCTTGCCATCGACTCCGATGGGCGAAGAGTAGTAGTCTTCCAGCGCGCCAGTGAGGCGGGCCTGCTTGAGCACCTTGCCGGTTTTGGCGTCGAGCGTGGTGGCGATGCCGCCGCTGCGGACGAGGAAGACGACGCCGTTGTAGACGAGAGGCGCGGGCACGTCGGGCAGCGACTTTTCGAAACGCCAGAGAACATGCGTGTCGGTGACGTCGCCGCTGCCGCCGAGGCGGATCGCCATGGTGGAGTTGCGGGAGGCGCGGCGCGAGCGGAACAGCGTCCACTCGCGCTGGTTCATGAAGCCGTCGCGGTCGAGGTCGATCGCCTTCCAGGTACCGGTGGGCTGCCAGGGCTGCGGGAGTTCGGCCTGCGCCAGTTTTCCATCGTGGTTGGCGTCGGCGGCGGCGATCACCTCAGGGAAGGCGGGCAGTTCGACCTGCTGGCCGGTGTCGTTGCCGGGAGTCCAGCCATTGAAGTAGAGAATGCCGCCGGCGATGGTGGGTGGCGATTTCGGCTGGCAGGTGAGGCCGCGGACGAACCAGAGCGGTTCGCCGGTGGCGATGGAGTAGGCGGTGAGCTGGTAGGAGCCGGGCGCGATGACTTGCGTGGGTCCGTTGGGCGGGCGGTAGACGATGGGCGTGGAGTATCCGTTTGTGACTTCGCGCGGCTGCTTCCAGGCGGGCTTTCCGGTGGCGGCGTCGACGGCGAGGATGAAGGCATCGGTGTCCTGATCGCACACGAGGAGGATGCGGCCGTCGGCGTAAACGGGCGAGGCGGCGATGCCGTGGAGGCTGTTGAAGGGGCCGAGCGGGAGCTGCCAGAGCGGCTTGCCGTCGAGCGAGTAGGCGGCGAGGCCGAAGTCGGCGAAGAAGGAGTAGACGTTTTGGCCGTCGGTGACGGCGGTGGGCGCGGCGCGGTGATTGAGGGTGTGCTGGAACTCTTTGCGCGCGGCGCGGACGGATTGGCGCCACTGGAGCTTGCCGGTGGCGCGGCTGAGGGACATGGTGATGAGGTCGTCGTCAACGGCCGCGGTGAGGAGGATGCGGTCGCCGATGAGGATGGGCGAGGAGTTGCCGGCGGGGACTTCGGTTTTCCAGAGGACGTTTTTTTGCGGGCCGAACTCAGTGGGGATTTGGCCGCAGGTAGGGCAGAGGCCGGAGCCGTTTGGTCCGCGTAGCTGGGGCCAGTCGGCGGCGGCGAGGGAGAGCGCGAAGAGTGGGAGGAGGGTGCGCATGGGGCTGGTACTTATAGTAATCTGCCAGCGGCGGTGAGTTGGTGCGGGGAGCGCGACTTGCGTTTGGCCCCTGGTGTGCTCTCCCTCAAGTGTTTGACCAGTACATTCCGGCTCGCTTGGACGGAATTTTGCGATGGCTGCCGGCTTCCAATTGAACGTGCGGCTACACACCCTAAGAACGTGGTTATGGGCGGGGGCGGCAGCGCTCCTGTTGGGGCTCCTCGCGCTACTGGCAATCCTCCAGTTCCGTTGGATTGACGCGGTCATCACGGCCGAACGGGAACGCATGCAGGCGCACGTGCAGGCCGCGGCAAGCCGCATGACGCAAGAATTCGACCGGGAGTTGATGCATGTTTGCGTCACGTTTCTAGTCGCCCCGTTCGAATGGCGCGAAGGTCACTGGCGCGAGGTGGGTGAGCACTCCCGCGTCTGGTCACAGACGGCCACGTATCCCAAGCTGGTGAGGAACGTATATGTGATGTCGCAACACGCGGACGATCGAGGAGCGCTGCATAGGTTCGATCCGGCCGGGGGCAGGCTCGAAGCGACACCGTGGCCGAGCCAGTTCGCGGCGCTGCGGCAGCGCTTGGAGTCCCGTGGCGGACAAAGCGCAATGGTTCCAGGGCTGGGGCCGCGCCCGGTGCAGTGGACGATCGAAGAACAACCGTCGGCATTGGTTCTGATCGTGAACGATAACGCGCAAGGGCAATCGGCGAGCGGCAGCCGGCCATCTGTGATGGGCGCGCTGATTGTGGAACTCAATGGGGAATATATGCGGGACGAACTGCTTCCGAATCTGGCACGCAAGCACTTTCCAGCAAGCGCAGGCTTCGACTACTACACGGCGGTGGTGAGTGCTCGCGATGCGGCGAGGTTTTTCTATCGCTCACCCGGCTCGAAGGAGTCCACGTTCCAAGCGCCCGATCTGGCGATGCCCATGTTTGCCCTGCGTGCCGCGGACGCGAATACCTTCACGCCCATGCCGGCGTTCGCGCGCCCAGGGTCGACAGTTCGCGGGCAGGGAAACGGCCGTGGCCCAAGCGCCGGCGCGCCATCGTTTCGCGGACGGGGGCTTGTGGTGCAGAGCATCCAGGGCGGCATGGACGGCAAGTGGCGGCTGGTGGTGAAGAACCGATCGGGGTCGCTTGAAACGGCTGTGGAGAGCCTGCGGCGGCGCCATCTTGCGATCGGATTCGCCACGCTCCTCTTACTGGGGGCGAGCGTGGGGTTGATTGTCGTGCTCACGCGGCGGGCGCAGCAACTTGCCAAGGCCCAATCGGAATTTCTCGCTGGCATCTCGCACGAGTTGCTGACGCCGCTTGCCGTAATTCGTTCCGCGGCGGACAACCTTGCCGACGGTGTCGCCTTAAGCGGCGAACGGGCCCAGCAGTACGGCGAAATGATTCGCCGCCAGAGCCGGCGCCTGTCGGAGATGATGCAGGACGCGCTCGGTTTCGCCGTTGCGCAGAATGTCGCGCGGGAGCGCTTCCGGACGGTAGCGATTGGCGAGTTGATCCGGCGGGCGGTGGAGACATGCCGTCCGGCGATCGTGGAGTCGGGTGTGGAACTGACGCAAGAGATCGAGCCGGATTTGCCCGGCGTGCTGGGTGAGGCGACCGCGCTTTCGCACGCGTTACGCAACTTGATCATGAATGGGCTGCAGTATGGCGGCGACGGCGGCTGGCTGGCGATTCGGGCGCAGCGTGCCACAGGCAAGACGGGCGAAGCGGTGGAAATCGAAGTGGAGGACAAGGGACCGGGAATCGATCCCGTCGATCTGCCGCACCTATTCGAGCCGTTCTATCGCGGCGGCGATGCTGCCCGTGTACGGTTGCATGGCACGGGACTGGGGCTCAGCCTTGTTAAGCGGATCACGGACGACCATGGCGGCGAGGTTCATGTGCGGAGCAGACGGCCGGGAGGAACTATATTCACGCTGCGGCTTCCGGCTGCGCGGGTTGGCGGAGTCCAAGGTTAAGGCAGCCAATGTCAAAGAAGATTCTTTTGGTGGAGGACGAGGCGGATCTGGTGTTTACGCTGGAGGACCGCCTGCGCGCGGAAGGTTACCATGTGGAGTCGGTGGGCGATGGTGAAATGGCGCTCGAACGGGCGGGTAGCCACGCCTTCGACCTGATCGTCCTCGATGTCGGATTGCCGGGCATGAGCGGACTGGACGTCTGCCGCGAGCTGCGGCGGATAGGGGCGGCGATGCCTATCCTGATGCTCACCGCGCGCGGCCAGCTTGTGGACAAGGTGGTGGGATTGAAAATCGGCGCCGACGACTATGTGACCAAGCCCTTCGAGATGATGGAACTTCTGGCGCGGATCGAGGTCCTGTTGCGGCGCTCCCAAGCCAATACACACGCGGGCCCCGTTTATGAGTTCGGAACGGTGTGCGTGAACTTGCGCGGCGCCGAAGTGCTGCGAGATGGCGCGCCGGTGGCGTTGTCGGCGCGCGAGTTTCATCTGCTGCGTTACTTCATCGAGCACCGGGGCGCGGCGCTCACGCGGGACGAGTTGCTGCGCGACGTTTGGGGTTACGAACAGTCGCTTTCGACACGCACGGTGGATGTGCATGTCGGCTGGCTGCGTCAGAAATTGGAACAGGACCCCAAGAATCCCCAGTACATCGTCACACTTCAGGGTATCGGCTACAAGTTCATTGGCTGATTACCGCATCCCAAGGATGTAAAGACGCTGTAAAAGCCCTTTTACGAGCATTTTGCCACGACGATGGGAGCGGTTGCGTCTGGATGAGTAGGAGATCCGAAACAGACCAAGCAGAACAAGTGGCCTGGGTTCGGAACACGAGATTCATCTTAAGGAGATTCGCCATGAAACGCTTACTGCTTGCAACCACAATCGCCGCCGGAGTGCTGGTATTCACCACGCCGGGCGCTGCGCAGTTCGTACCGGGATCGCCCCAAACGCCGGGCTACAACAGCAATGCCGGCAAGAAGGGAAACCGGAATGGTCCGAACGACGGAACCGGCAACCAAGGCCAGGGTCCGAAGGACGGGACCGGCTACGGCGCAAAGTCCGGCAAGAGGGGCGGCGCGGGGAATTGCGGGGCCATGGGGACCTGCGATGGCAGCGGTCCCAAGGGCAAATCTTCTCAGGGACGGGGCTCGGCGGGTGGACGGGGAGGCCGCCGCTGAGCTGACCCGCGCGATTGCCATGGAACCCGACAAACAAGTGATGGAGATTTCTATATGACAACCAACATGAGCCGAAAGAATACCTTGCTGCGCGGGCTGCTCGTTACCGGACTTTGCGCGCTTGCAAGCGTTCCCGCGGGGGCCCAGGGCAACGGCCGCCCGTCCGGTCCGGCGCTGGGTGGCGCTGCCACGGTTATCGCCTTGATCGCAACCGAGGCGAAAGATCTCGCCTACATGCGCGAAGAGGAGAAAATGGCGCGGGACATTTACCGCAAGCTCCACGAGAAGTGGAACCTGCGCGTGTTCGACCGGATCGCGGAGAGCGAACAGCGCCACTTCGACGCCTTGGGCCGGTTGCTCACGCGGGCCAATGTGGAAGACCCCGCGGCGGGGCTGGCGGAAGGCGTCTTCGCCGACCCCAAATTGCAGACACTCTACAATGAACTGCTGCTGAAGGGCGAGAGTTCGTTGAAGGATGCGCTGGAGGTGGGGGTTCTGATCGAAAAGGCCGACATCGCGGACCTGGAGACGGCGGTGAGTTCGACAGTGAACACCGAGGTGAAGAGAGTGTACACGTCGCTGCTACAGGGATCGATGAACCACTTGGAGGCGTTTGAGAGCTGCCTGGAGATTTTGAACTGAGGCGGCGCGCGAAGAACTGGAAACAGCGATCGAGTGATTAGCTCCGGAGCGATGCGATTGTGCATTGCTCCGGAGTTTTGTTGTTTATGCTCCAACGCAAATACCACCCAATTTGCAAATGGCCCCCCGTTTGCTATACTCAGAGGGTTCGTCTGTTGCGTCCCGGTTCGCCTAGTGCGGACTAGCGCGATGGCAGCGGAAGGCGAACGCAACTTTGGGAGGCCGGCCCGGTTTCGGGCAGGCCGTTTGGACCAGGTCACAATATGTCTCGAAAATCCGGTAAGAAGTATACTGCTGCGCTCAAGCAGGTGGACCCGAAAATGTACACCCTTGAGGAAGCGGTCCCTCTCATTCAGAAGATCAAATTCGCCAAGTTCGATGAGACCGTCGAGGTGCACATGCGCCTGGGCGTGGATCCGAAGCACGCCGATCAGATGGTCCGCGGCACGGTTGTGTTGCCGAACGGCTTGGGCAAGAAGGTGCGCGTGCTGGTGATTGCCGGCAACGACAAATTCAAAGAGGCCCAGGACGCCGGCGCCGAGTACGTGGGCGGCGAAGACATGGTGCAGAAGATCCAGGGCGAAGGCTGGACGGACTACGATGCCGTGATTGCCACGCCGGACATGATGCGCTCGGTGGGCCGTTTGGGCAAGGTGC
>CAYUZM010000098.1:4674-11570 GCA_964449665.1 uncultured Solibacteraceae bacterium | reverse complement strand
GGGCGAACCGGTGGGGCAATGAATATCGGGCTTGAATCCTTTGCGCATGCCTTGCCCGAACTTGGCCTTGTGCACGAGCGAATCGGTCATCCACGTCGGCTTCAACCAGCCGCGCGTGGCCGACTGATGCGAACCGGAACGGAACATCGCCTGATATCCCGTGCGCGGATTCTTGGCCAGCCCATCGGCCCGTGCTTTCTGGCCTTCCACCGAACCCGGCGTGGCGGTGTACATGTTGAACCACATGCGCGTGACGCCGCGCGGAGTGCCCGGATAGTAACGCGCGCGGCAGAGCAGGCGGGCGAACTCCATATTCCGCTTGTCCTTCTGCCAGCCGCGGAACGGGCGGTCTTCCGGGTCGGGATCGATGTAGACGTAGTCGCCGTCCTCGACGCCAAGCGCCTTCGCATCGGAGGGATTGATGTCGACGTAGCCCTCGGTGACGAACGGGCTGCGCTTGTCGTGGCGGTAGAGATCGCCGAAAGGACCGAACAGCACGGCGATCATATCGGTATCAATCGGCGTGGTGTGCGAGCCGTGGCGATATTTCGGAGTGTGGAAGATGAACTTGAAGCCGTCCTTCATCAGAGGGTGCTTCGTCTTCTTCGCTTCCTCCCACGTGAGAACGACATTGCGTCCGCAGCGTGTCTCGCAGGAGAGGTCGTCGCGCTTGACGCCGTACTTCTCCGGGCCGTCCTGCCGAAACGCCTCATGCTTGGGCCCGATGATCACGTTGGGCTCGTAGAAGGTGGAGTCGACCGGCTCGCGGTGCACGGGCATGTTTTCACCGGCCGCGATGAACTCGTCTTCTTCGCGATAGAACTCCAACCGGCCGCTTTTCGTGTACCAGGGCATCGAATCGGTCACCTGGTCGTAGCCGACGGCCTTGGGAGTCGTGCGGCTGTTCAGAATCGCGGGGATGCCCAGCTTGGCTTTCGCCTCGAGATCGGAAGCCCGGAAGCCCTTGGTGTTCGTGGAATGGTCGAGGATGCGCTGCAGGTGAACGTCGGTGCGGAATTCGCGTACGAACCTCCAGTAGTCGATGAAGCGTTTGTCGCCGGTGAGATCGGCGAGCTTGGCGCTCACCAGCGCCTGCACCTCGATGTCGCCCATCGTGTTGAACACGCGTTTCATCGGCGTGCGGGGGAAGGTCACCAGGAACGGATTCGTCACCGAAGCGGTCATGTCGGGATGCTTCAGTTCAAACCACGCATCGACGCCGAACACGATGTCGGCCCATTCGCAGGAAGAACTCCACCACCATTCGTTCACCGCCACCATTTCGATGCGCGGCAGAACATTGACCACCGTGTTGAAGTGCCACTTGACGTTGCCGAGAATCGAGTTGGCGTTGGCGAACCACAGCGATTTGGTGGGCGAGGGGATGTGCGTCTTGCCCGTGAGCAGCTTATTGCCCACGCGTAACGGATGGTCCTCGTGGTTATAGTAGTGCGCCGACTCCGCTTTCCAATACTGCTTCGGGCGGGCGGGCTTGGCGGGGTCAAGCTCAATGTCGAACGGGTTCTCGTTGATCCACTGCGGGCACCCGTTGAACAGAGCCGTTCGGTAGTTGCCGGCAAAGGAGCCGATGTTGCCGCCGATCTTGCCGATGTTCCCCGTGAGGGCGGCGAGCAGAATGGTGTCGCGGTCCTTGTTATCGCTGTTGAAGAACTGGTTCGGTCCCATGCCGAGCGCGAACAGCGTGGTGCCCGGCTCCTTCGCCAGGTGCCGCGCCAGTTGTTCCACGGCGGCGGCGGGCGCCCACGTGATCTCCTCGGTCGTCTTTGGATCGAAGTGCGCGGCATATTCGCGCACCAGGTCGAACGCGGGCCGGCAGCGCACTTTCTGGCCGTTGGCGAGGGTTACTTCGACAGCGGCATCCAGCAGCGGGTTGGTGATGTTAGAATCTTTGCCCACCATATCGCGTGTGAGAGGCTTCGGCGCGTTCGACGTGCGGTCCCACCACACGAAATCGCCCCACTCCATGCGCATCGGCGCCGTCACGAGCGACTGCGTATGGCGGATCGGCGGCGGCTCGGCTTCGCCCTGCTTCAGCACGGTGGTTTTCTTCAACTGCGCCAGTTCACCGCCGAACACATCCTTCGCGCGCAGGTACTTCAACGTGTCCATGCGCACGAGCACGGGCAGGTCGGTCCACTGATTCACATACTGCGCGTCGTACCGCTTCTCGCGCAGCAGCACGTTAGCGAGCCCGAGCGCCAGCGCTGGCGTCGTTCCCGGCCGCACCACGATCACGTCGTCGCCCTTGGTGGCGGTGGCCGAATACTCGCAGGCAATCACGACGACCTTCGTGCCTTTCAGCCGCGCTTCGGTCAGCCAATGCGCATCGGGCATTTTCGTGGTGATCCAGTTCATGCCCCAGACGACCAGCGTTTTGCAGTATTCCACCGAGTTCAAATCGAACTCGATAGTCTGCTGGCCGGAGACCATCGGATGGCCCGGCGGCAGATCGGTGTGCCACGAGTAGTTGTCGAAGCCTTTCGCGCCGAGCGCCTTGTCCGGCCCCACTTTGCGCACCTTGGCATCGAGCAGCGCCATCGAGTTGGCCAACCGGTACATGCCGAACACGCGCGTGATGCCCAGCAGCGGCATGCCTCCGCGGAACTTCATCGTACGGACGCCCGCGCCCTCGGTGGCTTCAATCGTGGCCGGGTCGTAGTGCTGTTCGGTGAGGCGCCGTTTGCCCTCATCGCCGCTATAGGTTTCGGCGATGTTCTTCAAAACGGCCGCCGCGATCTTCGCCCCTTCGTCATGCGTGATGCGCTGCCATTCGTCGCGGCCGCGGTTGTAATACTTCTTCGGCGGCAAGCCATCGCTCTCGCGCGGGAAGCCGGCGTCGTGCCACTCCTTGAAGCCCTTGCGGATCATGCAGCCCATCACGCGGCGGTCGCCATAGAAGCGGCGGGTAAGCGCCAATCCCTTCTGGCACACGCGCGGGTCCCAGCGGTGGGAGGCCTTGTTGCCATTCAGGTCCGTGGCTTCGCCGTACTTCATCGACGGGCCGATGCGCACCACCACGCCGTTGCGCACATAGGCGTTCAGAATGCAGTTGTGCGTGTCGTTCGGCGCGCAGGTGAACGTGTAGACGGAGTCGTACTTCCAGAGATCGCGGTAGACGCGCTCCCAGCCGCGTTCGGGGTAGGCGGCCAGCGGATTCTTGATCGCCTCCAGACCCCAGGCGTCGCGCGTGGAGGCCGCCAATCCGGCGAAGCCCGCCGCGCTCATGATGCCGAGAAAATCGCGGCGCTCCAGGTTGTTCTTCATGACTTGCCTCCCTGCAGCGAACGAAGATAGGCGACCACGGATTCGATGTCGGCGCGGCTCAACGCGGGCCGCACGGGCGAGGGCTCGTTAAAGCCGGCCATTGCCGTGCCGCGGCGTCCGCGGCTGACCGTTTCCACCAGATAGCTGTCGGTCGCCGATTCGAGCAGCACCTTGTTGTTGAGCGCCGGGCCCTCGGCGCCCTTCCCCTGCGCGCCATGGCATCCGGCGCAGATCGATTCGAACGTGCGCTTGCCCGCCGCGGCATCGCCGCTCACCCAACGGGCCGGGCGTGTATCGGTTTCAGCCGCCGCGCCGCCCAACGAGCGCACGTGCGCCACCACGGCTTTCACCTCTTCGGGCCGCAGCCCGCCATCCTTCAACCACCCCGGCATGCGGCGTCCCGGACGGCCCTGCTCGATGGTCTTGGTGAGCAGCGCATCCGGCGCGATGGCGAGAAAATCGGAGTTCGCAATCGACGGGAAGGAGACCAGACCCGGCAGCCGCCGGCCCATCCCATCGGCTCCATGGCAGCCCGCGCAGAACGCGCCATAAAGCGTCGCTCCGTCGGCGGCAAACTCGCGTTCTCCGAACTTGACGGCCTTGATGCGGTCCTTCGGCAGGTAGACATCGCGGAGTTCCTTCCGCCGCAAAGAAAGCGTGTAGAACGTCAACTGCTCGATCTCCCGCTCCGAAAGCGGCGAAGGCGGCATCTGCGAGCCCACCACCACGGAACCCGGCGCGCGGAAGTGTTCCGCCATCCAGTTTTTGAGGTTGCCCTTGCCGGGCACGAATTCGAAACTGACCTGCCCCGGGTCTTTGAAGCCGGCCCTGGTCAGATCTAACCCGTCGTCGCCGCCCACGCCGCTGACTTTGTGACAACCAAGACATCCGGAGGAGTGGAAGACACTCTTGGCAGCCACCAGCCGCGGAGCGGCGACACGGGTTTGCAGGAAGACGTTCAACAACGCGAGATCACCATCCGGAATCTCGCGGAAGGCCGTCTTCCAGGGCCCGGCTACGGTTGCGCCGGACTTACCGGCTGCGGTAGCGCTAGACGCCCCCGTAGCGCCTGACGCTACGGCCGAGCCGGACTTGGCAAGGTGTTTTGCATACCAGTCGCGGTCATAGGAAGTGAGCCCCACGCGGGAGAGGTCGGGACCTTCCATGCCGCCGGCATCGGGCCGCACGGTTCCGCCCTTGCCGTCCACACGGTGGCAGGCGTAGCAATCGAGGCGTTCAAACGCGAGCGAGGCGGCCTGCATCTGGGCTTGCTCGGGAACATGCAACGCGGCGTGGCAGGTGCCGCAGCCCGCGTAGGACATCTCTTTTTCGAGCATCGGTTCCGGCCAGAAATGAACGTCGCCGTGCGCGTCGGCCTTCTCGGTCGCTTGGCCCTGCCCTCCATGGCAGACTGTGCAGCCGTACTCGGCGGGATCGTGAACCACGGGCTTATGCGCCAGCAGCACGGCCGCGCCGCGAACGCTTTGTTCGCCGGGCCCCATGGAGACGTGGCAGGAGACGCAACGGTCGGCCACGCCCAGGTTGTTGTTCACCACCTGCCGCAGTTGCACGGGAATCGGCCCGTCGTCGGAGTGGCCTTGCGCCTGAATGCGGCGCCACTCCCGCAGGAAGTTCTCGTCCACCGCCGCGCCCACCAGCAGCAACAGAACGGCGGCACTCGAACCCAGCAGCAGATACTTGTTCTTCTTCATGGCGTCAGTGCTTTGGCCAATCGGCCGGTGACCAGTAAAAGACCCAATTGGGACCACGGAAATACGTGCCGACCACGGTCAGCACGAGGAATCCGCAGAGAAAGCAAGTGAACAGCGCAAGCGCTCCGGCGCGGGCGGACTGATAGCGCTTGATGCACCACACGGAGTAAACCGCGTAGATCAACGTCAGCAGCGTGCCGGGGTTGACAAGCGTGATGACCAGTTGCGGGATGTGCGGGAACCATTCGCGCAACCAGCCAACCCGGATGGCGAACGTCTCAATCAGGATCGGCACGGCAAGCCCGAGCACCATCGAGAAGCGAACCAGCGGCCAGCCGCCCGGACCGCCAAACCACCGGCCCGTGCCTTCGGTTTCACGGTCGAGATACGGAATGAGCGCGAGGCCGATCAGAACGATCGAAGGAATGCCGATGCCTCCCATGAACGCGCTGAAGGCGACCATCTCCTGCAAGCCAAGGAAGTACCACGGCGCCTTGGCGGGGTTCTCCGGCACGCTTGGGTTGGCCAGTTCCTTCAGCGGCGCGTCGGAGATAAGCGAGAGCGCAACGCAGGCGAACAGCGTCACCATCATCACGCCCAGTTCGGCATAGAACAGGTGCGGCATGGAGGGAACCGTGTTCTCCGGGCCGCGCCCGACGTTAGAGGTGCGCCCGCGCACGATCGCCGCAAGCTGATAGGTTTTGGCGGGCGCTTCCGTGAAGACCGGATACGTCTCCTCATGGCTCTGGTGTGCCAGTTGGTCGTCGGCATCGGCCGGACGCACCATGCCGCCGTCCTTGCGAATGCGCCAGAAATGGACCCCCATCAGCGCCGCCAGCGCCAGGGGCAGAATCATCACGTGCAGCAGGTAGAAACGGACCAACGCTTCCGCGCCCACCTGATCGGAGCCGAGCAGCAGCAGCCGCTGCAACCCGCCGGGGTCGAATGCCTCTGTGATGCCGAGCGCGTCTGTGACTTCACGCGGCGACTGGGCGATGTTGGCGCCAATCGTAATCGCCCAGTACGCCAACTGATCCCACGGGAGCAGATAACCGGTGAAGGAAAGACCCAGTGTGATTACAAGAAGCCCGATGCCCATCAGCCAGTTGTATTCGCGGGGGCGGCGATAGGCGGCGGTATAGAATGCACGCGCCATGTGCAGAATGACGGCAATCACCATCAGGTTGGCCGACCAGCGGTGAATATTGCGGATCAGCCTGCCGGTGGGCACGACAAAGTGAATGTCTTTGATCGATTGGTAGGCGGCCTCGGGATACGGCTTGTAGTAGAACATCAGGAGAACGCCGGTCACCAGCGCAATCAGAAATGCGGAGACGCTCATGATGCCGAGGCCCATCGTGGTGGTCCACTTCAGGCTCCAGCGATGCGTGCGCACCGCATGCAGGTGTAGGAACACGTTTCCGAAGACGAAGGTGGAGCGCGTGCGGTCCGTCGTCGGCGGTCCGGTGCGGAACGCGGTCTCCAGAACACGTCGCGGCGCCGACTTCAGGTTTGCCGCGAACTCGCGAAGCGCGTCTTTCTCCACCGGTGTCATCACGCCACCTTCGTTCCTGGAGGAACCACCGTTCCTTCGTCGACCGTCACCGTGCCGGCGCTGGCCGTCAGCTTGAGCCATGGCAGCGCGCGCGGGGCCGGACCCTTGCTCACTTCGCCGTTCGCGGTAAAGCGGGAACCGTGGCAGGGGCACTCGAAGCCCTCCGCCGTCGGTTTGATGATGCAACCCAGGTGCGTACACACCGTGGAGATGGCAAACACGCCCCCGGAATCGCGGAACAGCGCCACCGACCGGCCGGGCGGAACGAACGCTTCGCCGGCCACCAGGTTGTCCGGCAACACGGCCTTTAACCTCTTCGACGGCGAGCCCAACACGGCTGCCTT
>CAYUZM010000098.1:0-4664 GCA_964449665.1 uncultured Solibacteraceae bacterium | reverse complement strand
GCAGGGGCACTCGAGGCCCTCGGCGTTGGGCTTAACGACGCACCCGAGATGGGTGCAAATGGTCGAAATTGCGTATGTACCCTCAGCGTCCCGATCGATCGCGACGGCACGGCCGGGGGGAACAAAAGCCTCGCCGGCGGGCAAGGTCTCCGGCAGCGTCACTTTGAATTTCTTGGAAGGAGAACCAAGAACCGCCGCCTTGGGCAACTTCAGCATGCCGGCGAGGCCGAACAAAAGCGCGCCGCCCATTGCCCACAACGAACTGAGTCCAAGCCAGTCTCTGCGGGGTACGGGCTCCGGGTCGAGGCGCGAGCGGGACGCTTTGGGAGTGGTCGTCATTGAGTACTCCATGTGGTGGAATAGGTAAATCGCTCCATTGAGATCGCATCCACGGGACAGCGCATAGCGCAGGCTGCGCAACGGATGCAGCGGTCCTCGTCCTTGAGAATTGCGGAGTGCTGGGCGAGGTCTTCGTCCGGCCCCAAGGCAGCTTGAATGGCGGCGCGCATCTCTTCCGATTGAGCGATCTCGCTGAGCGGGGTGAGCTTCAGACAGAGCGTGGGGCACACGTCGGCGCATCCGCCGCAGAGCACGCAGCGCGCGCCGTCGAAGACCGGCGTGACGCCACAATCCAGGCACCGCGAAGCTTCGCGCATTGCCAGCTCGGCCGTGTATCCGGTTTCCACCAGCGCCTCCGGATGCTCCAGCCGCTGTTCCGGATGGGCGAGCGGAACCGGCACGCGGCGAATCGACTCATAGCCGCGCTCGCGCCGGTAACGATGCTGAACCAGATGCGCGGTGGCGGCGTGACTCGCCAGAGGACGGCCCGTGAGGTATTGATAGACCGACCGCGCCGCGGCTTTGCCCGAGGCAACGGCATCGATGAGAAGCCGTGTTCCATGCGCAAGGTCGCCCGCGACAAAGACGCCGGCGGCCGTGGTGGCCAGCGTTCGCGGATCCGTCTTCGGCCAGCCGGGCCGGAACTGCTCCACATCGGCCCCGCCCTCTTCCAGAAAGCCGAGCTGCGGCGACTGGCCCACGGAGAGCATCACGGAGTCGCACGGCACGGTGATCTGCTCCTCGTCGGCGTACAAGGGAGCGAACTTGCGCGCTTCGTCGTACACGCGCAGGCACTTACGGAAGCGAACGCCGGTCACCGCTCCCGCTTCGTCGCGCTCGATGGCCAGCGGGCCCCAGCCATTGAGACGCTCGATGCCCTCTTCGTCGCCTTCCATGATTTCCACCGTGTCGGCGGGCATGTCCTCGAGGCCTTCGAGTGAAACCAGGCGTACCTTCGACGTACCTGCCAGACGCGCGGCCGTGCGCGCCGTGTCGAACGCGATCTGCCGCAGAACGCTGCGCGCCACGTCATACGCCACGTTCCCGCCGCCCACCACAACGACGTCCCGCCCGACCTTTATGGGTTCGCCGAGCGAGACGGAACGTAGCAGGTCCACGCCGCCATAGACACCGGGGCCCTGCTCACCCGGCAGCCCCAAACTGCGCGACGACTTCGCGCCGACGGCGATGATCACAGCCGCATATTCGCGCCGCAGACTGGCAAAGGAGATGTCCTTGCCGACGGCGACGCCACACCGAATCTCAACGCCCAGCGCGCGAATGACGTCGATTTCCTTCTCGATCACCGCGCGCGGCAGACGATAGGCGGGGATGCCGACCGCGAGCATTCCCGCGGGAACCGGTTCGACTTCAAACACCACGGGTTGGAAACCAAGCAAGGCGAGATCATGAGCCGCCGACAGTCCCGCCGGACCGGCTCCAATGATCGCCACGCGCTGGCCGTCGCCGGGAATCAGACGCCCATCCACCGTCGAGCGGACGAGCGCCGCCATCTCCTCGGCGTTGGCGGCAACCAGCGGCCCATAGTTTTCGACTTCCCGCAGCACCGCGCCCGCGCCGCGAGCCTCAGGGCCGTGGAGTTCACAGACGAACCGCTTCAACGCGCGGATCGCGATCGGCCGGTCCGTGGCGACGAATTGCCCGTCGTCATCGACACGCGGAATCTTGCCCCTCCGGCAAGCCGCTTCGCACGGAGCGCCACAGACGCGGCCGCAGATGGAAGCGAACGGATTCGGGCCGCGTGCAATCAGGTAGGCATCTTGAAATCGCCCCTCGGCAATGGCGCGGACATAGCCGCGCGCGTCGGTGTGAACGGGGCAGGCGACCTGACACGAGATCAGGTTCTGGTGGTAACTTTCCCCGGGCACATCGACTTGGAGTGGCGTCACGAGGAAGCCTCCAGTCTGATCAACCGTTGGCGTTGAGCGGAGCCGGATTCCGGACCGCCATGCAATCCACGCGTCATCAGGCAGGTGATGCCGCCGAGTTCGCCGGTGGCGCCCGGCTTCTCCAGGAGCTGATGCAAAGTCCACCGGCCCAAAACGTCTGTGATTGCGTTATGCAATTCAATCGCCGCCCGGTGGAAACTGCAGTGGGTCGACTCGGGCCTCGACGAGCGGCAGTAGTCGCCCACGATGTTTCCCTGGCAGGCCTCGACGATCCCGAGCAGGGTGATCTCGGATGGCCCCTGGGCCAGGCGGACCCCGCCCTTTACGCCCTTCTCGGACTCGAGGATGCCGCTCTTCACCAAGTGGCGAACGACTTTTGCGAGATAGGTGGGTGATTCACCGAGGGATTCCGCCAGCCGTCGCGGCGACCAGCAGGTGGCCCGATCCTGCCCGGCGAGAAGGAGGAGCGTTCGAATTGCGGAGAGTGATGTTTTACCGATCATGCCAATAACAGATAACACGGATACTATATATCCGCATTTGTCGTGCGTCAAGGGTTTCGCTGGGATGGGATGCGCTGGGATGAAGCCTTTGCGGCTTGCAGAGGAAGCGCGCGCGACCGGACCAGCCGGGCGGCGGCGCTGAGGAGCAAGTCAGCGCGATGCCTGGAACTGTCTCAAGAGGTGGTGGAGGCGGCGGGAGTTGAACCAGACAGCGGTATTGAAAGCAAACAAGTTATTGATTCCCAAAACGGCCGGAAAGGCCAAAAGGGCCAGAATGCCGATTTCATTGTACGAAAATTGTACAAAATGCTAATCGTCGTCGGCGGACGGGAGTTCATACTCAACGATTCGCACCACACCGCCATCAAGGGCAACCTCAACCACGGTGTTGACGATGTCCCTTTTGCCCACATGCTTGAGTGCTGCCCCGAACAGCGCCCGTTGCAAAACTGGAGTGACGTTGGGAACAATCACGATGAGGCCAGGGTGAAGGACCATCCGGGCAAACAGTTCGACGAAGTCGGAACGATTGTTGGTGACAAACGTGAATTCGTCTTTTGCGATTCGTTCAGCTAACACCCAATCCGGTTGGCCGCTTAGACCCAGGTAGTTTACGTGGGTCGCCTCCGATCCAGCCGCATGAGCCAACTCGACAAGCGATTCGTGAAGGCACTCGTCGATGAGGAATCTCATGCCGTCTTGAGCAGATCTCTAAGGCGAAATGACCGCGTGGCGCGCGGGTTCGAACTCTGCCAAGCGTGGCGAATAGGACGCCCACGGCGCGGGAACGCACGCAGGTACACCGGCGCAAGGGAAATTTTCTCAATATTGAGCGTCGGATACCCTTCAAGAATCTCATCGGCCGTGGCCCCCTGCGACAGCATGTCAGCCACGAGATCCACTGGAATCCGAGTTCCCTTGAATACTGGAGTTCCGCGCATGATTTCCGGATCGCTGACGACCAGTTGCTTGATTCGGGCGAACTGCTTCAACCGGCTTTCGACCTTCCGCCGGGCTGGCTTGATTTCGAGGCTCAGCGCCGAACCGCCTCCGATGGGCAGCCGGTCTGCCGCAGGAGACCGTTGGACGGCGTCCGCGATCTCACGCCGCGTTCCAATCGGCAAAAGCCGAAGACCTTCCGCTTCGAGTTGGAGGTAGATCAGTTGCTCCTTCGTCAGCAGCCGCCGCATGGTTGATCCAGACTTGATCGCGCTGGGCCTGATGAGTTTGCAATCGATAGCTTTATGCACGGCGGCCAGTGGCAAGCCGGTCAACGTGGCGGCTTGGGCCGGCGTAAAGGTTGCGACAGACATAATTTAATTCTACTCCAGCTAGAGAAGGATTAATTAGATTTGAACCCGCAGATCCGTGCCCGCCGGAAAAATTACCAGGAGCTGATTTCACCCGGTCACTTGGCCGCCCCGGCGAGCAGTCGGGCAAGGCCCGTGAGCGCTTGCGCCAACCGGTCTTTTGTCAGAGATTCCGCGAGCGGGATGGAGAGCGCCATCCGGTTCGTACGCTCGTCCTTGCGGATCAAGGCGGACAATTGCTCATTCACTCGTACCGAGGAAGAGAGCGATTCGAAGAACCTGACCCCGGCCTCGATCAACCCGGCGGCGGCCGCGGCTGTTTCGTCGATTGGCTCGGCCCGCGGCGGCTCGCGATCGACGACCGGCTTTGGCCTGCCGGGCTGTTCGGCGAAGATCTCCTTGACCGCCTCAAACGTGGTCTTGCGGCCCAGTTTGGCGAAACTCACCTCGCCGGCCGGGGAGTCGAAGATTCCGGCGAACAACGACCTTTTGAGCTTCAGCGTCTCCCACACGCGTTCTTCGATGCTGTCCGTGGTCAGCATGTGGATCACGGTGACGGGCCGCGATTGTCCGAGCCGGTGAACCCGCCCAATGCGTTGTTC